>NZ_JBJDRI010000033.1:0-46237 GCF_044987425.1 Microbacterium sp. ZW T5_56
CAATAGTGTTTCGGCGGCCATAGCGAGAGGGAAACGCCTGGTTACATTCCGAACCCAGAAGCTAAGCCTCTCAGCGCCGATGGTACTGCAGGGGGGACCCTGTGGGAGAGTAGGACACCGCCGGACTTCTTTCGATCGAAAGGCCCACCCAACGCTGGGTGGGCCTTTCGTGGTTTCGGGGGAGAATGTACCCGAGGAAGGTCAACAGAGGAGCGACGATGGCAGACAACGACGGCCGAAACGACGACAGGCGCGACGAGGGTCGCCGCTCCGATTCCCGACCCCCGCGACGTGATGGTGATGGTCGGTCCCAGGATCGTCCGCAGCGGGATGGTGAGCGTCGGTCGTTTGATCGTCCGCAGCGGGATGGTGAGCGTCGGTCGTTTGACCGTCCCAACCGTGACGGCGAACGCCGGTCCTTCGATCGTCCGCAGCGTGACGGTGAGCGCCGGTCCCAGGATCGTCCGCAGCGTGACGGTGAGCGTCGGTCTTTCGATCGTCCGCAGCGTGACGGTGAGCGTCGGTCTTTCGATCGTCCGCAGCGTGACGGTGAGCGTCGCTCCTTTGACCGTCCGCAGCGTGACGGTGAGCGACGTTCGTTCGATCGTCCCAACCGTGACGGCGAGCGACGTTCGTTCGATCGTCCGCAGCGGGATGGTGAGCGTCGGTCTTTCGATCGCCCGCAGCGGGACGGCGAACGCCGGTCCTTCGATCGCCCGCAGCGTGACGGCGAACGCCGGTCCTTCGATCGCCCGCAGCGTGACGGCGAACGCCGGTCCTTCGACCGTCCGCAGCGTGATGGTGAGCGCCGGTCGTTCGATCGTCCCAACCGTGACGGCGAACGCCGGTCCTTCGATCGCCCGCAGCGTGATGGTGAGCGCCGGTCCTTTGATCGTCCGCAGCGTGATGGTGAGCGTCGCTCCTTTGATCGTCCGCAGCGTGATGGTGAGCGTCGCTCCTTTGATCGTCCGCAGCGTGATGGTGAGCGTCGCTCCTTTGATCGTCCGCAGCGTGATGGTGAGCGTCGCTCCTTTGATCGTCCCCAGCGTGACGGCGAACGTCGGTCGTTCGATCGCCCCCAGCGTGACGGCGAACGTCGGTCGTTCGACCGCGATGGTGAGCGTCGCTCCTACCACCGCAACGAGGATGAGCGCCGGTCGAGCCGCCCGACGCAGGACGACCGCGCCGATCGGCCGCGTGATCCGGAGATCCCCGAGTCGATTGACGCGCGCGACCTTCCAGCCGCGGCACGCAATGAGCTTAAGACCCTGAGCAAGGAGAACGCGGAGGGCGTCGCGCGTCACCTGGTGATGGCGGCGCGCCTC
Organism: Microbacterium sp. ZW T5_56; assembly: GCF_044987425.1. Taxonomy (NCBI): domain Bacteria; kingdom Bacillati; phylum Actinomycetota; class Actinomycetes; order Micrococcales; family Microbacteriaceae; genus Microbacterium; species Microbacterium sp. ZW T5_56. The sequence continues at coordinate 1,326 of NZ_JBJDRI010000033.1, forward strand.
ATCGAGGAAGACCCCGCTCTCGCTCACGAGCACGCGCTGGCCGCATCGCGCCGGGCCGGTCGAATCGCCCTCGTTCGCGAGACTCTGGCCATCACCGCGTACGGCATGGGCGACTTCGCTCTGGCCCTGCGCGAGCTGCGTACCTACCGCCGCATTTCCGGCAAAGAGGACCAGATCGCTCTGATCGTTGACAGCGAGCGTGGACTCGGCCGCCCGGAGAAGGGACTGGAGGAGGGCCGCGCCGTGGATCGTGCGTCGCTGCCGACCGACGTCCGCGTGCAGCTGGCCATCGCGATGTCGGGTGCCCGACTTGATCTCGGTCAGACTGCTGCCGCTCTCGGTGAGCTTGATATCCCCGAGCTGGATCCTGACCGCGCCTTCGAGTGGAGCCCCGCGCTCTTCGAAGCACGCGCCGTCGTGCTGGAGGAACTCGGCCTCGAAGATGAAGCCGCACAGTGGCATCAGCGCGCCGCTGTCGCCGAGGTGGCGCTCTCTGACGGGATGAGCGACGAGTTCCTCATCGTCGAGGACACGTTCGACGAGGACGCGTTCGACGAGGATGAGGATGAGGCGTCCGCGGGTGACGTCGCAGGCCCTGAGGGTGAGGCGTCCGAGAGTGACGTCGCGCACGTTGAGGATGAGGCGTCCGCGGGTGACGTCGCGGACTCTGAGGGTGAGGCGTCCGAAGCCGACACCGACACGTCAACTGACGAGGACACGGCAGAAGTGGACCCTGCTCGCGACGTGTCGACGCCGTCGGCTGATGACGCTGATGACGCTGATGACGCTGATGACGCTGTGATTCCTGACGACGCTGACGAGCTTCCGAGCGCACACGACTACTCGGTCGAGGACGAGGTCGCCGACCTGCTCGGCGAGACCGATTCTGAAGCGGCACCGACTGACGCTGAAGCGGCGCCGGCTGACTCTGATGACGCGGATGCCATCGCTGTTCTGCCGGCTGAGAAGCCGAAGAGAGACAAGCCCAAGAAAGAAAAGCCGAAGAAGGACAAGGCAGACAAGAAGGACAAGGCAGACAAGAAGAGCAAGGCTCCTCTGTCTGACGACGTCACTGAAGCGCCGGCCGGAAAGGCGAAGAAGACCAAGAAGGCTGCGGATGTTGACCCGGTCGAAGGCGTCGAGAAGCAGAAGAAGCCGCGTAAGGGCGATGACGAGGCTTCGGACGCGGCCGCGCCGAAGACGCGGGTGAAGGTCGTCGAGGACAAGCCGGCACGCAAGCGGACGGCGAAGCCGACGGACGAATCCACCGACGCCGGGGAGTGATCGTGGGTCTGTTCTCGCGTGGTTCCCGTCCGTCAGTAGCTTCGTCTCCGACACCGCTTGACGGCGTCGACACGATCTTGGCCGACCTCGATGGTGTCGTCTACGCCGGCGCGGGAGCGATTCCCCATGCGGTCGAGAGCATCAATCGCGCTCGTGAATCCGCGCGCGTCGGCTACATCACCAACAACGCGTCGCGCACGGACCGAGCCGTTGCGGAGCACCTGAGCGATCTCGGCCTGCCCACGCGGCCGGACGAGATTGTCACGAGTCCCCAGGCGGCGATGCGCCTGCTGGCAGCGCGTGTCGCGCCGGGGTCGACGATCCTCGTGGTGGGTGGTGACGGGCTGGTGGATGAGCTGCACAAGGCCGGGTTCACAGTGACTCGTAGCGCGGATGACAATCCTGCCGCCGTGGTGCAGGGATTCGCACCCGAGGTCGACTGGAACCAGCTCGCGGAAGCCGCCTATGCTCTGCAGACGCCCGAAGACGAGGGCGGGATTCCGTGGATCGCGACCAATACCGACTGGACCATCCCCAAGGAGCGAGGGATCGCGCCCGGCAACGGCACGCTCGTTTCCGCGGTGCATACCGCCGTCGGACGTCTGTCCACGGTCGCGGGGAAGCCGGAGACGCCGATCTTCGAGGAGGCGCTCGCGCGATTCTCGGCGAAGAAGGCGCTGTTTCTCGGAGATCGCCTTGATACAGACATCCTGGGGGCGAACCGAGCCGGGATCGCGTCGCTGCATGTGCTGACCGGCATCGACCGCCCCAAGCACGTGCTGGCCGCGCCGCCGGATTCGCGCCCGGACTTCATCGTGGCCGACCTGCGTGGACTCTTCGAGCCGTACCCCGAGACCGTCGTGGACGGCGAGCGCGTGAGCGTCGGAGACGCGACCGTCCGTATCGACGGCCCGGATATCGTCATCGAGCGTGCGGGCGAGCAGCTCAACCTGCTGCGCGCGGGCGCGCAGGCGATCTGGCGCAGCGGGCGTGCGATCTTCGGATTCCGCGTCCCGGAGCGGATGTACGCCGACCCGTTCGTGAGCCGTCGGTCCTGACTCGCGGCGAGCGGGCCTTCTGACAGCATCCTCCGGTTGGGGCGCGGGCCCGCTCAGCGACCCGGGGGATTGCACTCAGGTCGTCGCGACGGTCGTTGTTCAGCGGCGGGGCTGGACTCTGCGTCTTCTCGGAGGCGGTTGCCCAGGGCCCGAGGCGCGGGCCTCCGCGATCTCGCGAACACTCGCCTGGGGCCGGGCGAGGAGCTGACACGAGGGGGATCTTCGTGCCCGTATCGGGGGTGGCGCGTATTGTGGAGTCGTGACCGACTTCACCTCTGATCCGGGACTCGTGAGCCGCCTGCGCGTCATCGAAGCGCAGCCCTTGGCCGCACGGGCGGAGGCGTATGTCGGGGTGCACGACGAGCTGACACGGCGCTTGGACTCCGGCGTTCCGCGGGCAGAGTCCGCCTGATGGCGCGTCTCGATGCCGCACTCACCACCCGTGGGCTTGCCCGTTCGCGGTCCCACGCGGCGCGCCTCATCGCCGACGGTCTGGTCACCGTCGACGGCATCACGATCGTGAAGTCCGCTGCCGCTGTCGCCGATGACGCGGTGCTCGCGGTGGCGGGAGCCGACCACTACGTCAGTCGGGCCGCGCACAAGCTGATCGCAGCGCTGGACGGCTTCGGGATCGATCCCCGCGGTCGTGTTGCGCTGGACATGGGAGCCTCCACCGGAGGCTTCACGCAGGTGCTGCGCGAACGCGGTGCGGAGCCGGTGCTCGCCGTTGACGTCGGCCACGACCAGCTGGCTGCCGAGATCGCCGCCGACGCCGGGGTCCGCAGCGTCGAGGGATTCAACGTCCGCCACATGACAGCGGAGAACTTGGCCGGTGCCACGGGCGTCACCGTTCCTCCCCAGGTGGTCACGGGAGACCTTTCGTTCATCTCTCTCGAGCATGTGATTCCGGCGGCCGCCGCTGTTGCGGCGTCGGACGCCGATGTCGTGCTGCTGGTCAAGCCGCAGTTCGAGGTCGGACGCACCGCGGTGAAGGGTGGTCTGGTGACGAGCCCGGGATTGCGGGCTGAGGCCATCTCATCAGTGCTATGGAGCGCCTGGGATGCCGGGCTCGGCACCCTCGGCATTCTCCCCAGCCCCATCCTCGGCACCCACGGTAACGCGGAGTTCCTGATACATCTGCGGCGTGAGGGTGCCAACCCTACAGATTTCCGTGATCGAGTCCTGGAGGTGACCGGCGCATGACCGACGAACGCTTCATCCTCGTCGTTGCCCACGCACGACGTGACGACACGGTTGCCGCAGCGATGCGAGTGATCGATTCGCTCACGGCGGCCGGGGCGATTCCGGTGATGTCTCCGGACGACCGCAACGACCTCGCCGACGCCATGCCCGATCCGAGCGTGCTCGATCGAGTACGCATGCTCGGCGAAGAGCTGAGCACCGCGGACCTGGAACTCGCCATCGTCCTCGGCGGTGACGGCACGATCCTCCGGGCCGCGGAGCTGGTCCGTGGCAGTGCGGCACCGGTACTGGGTATCAACATGGGCCACGTCGGCTTCCTCGCGGAGAGCGAGCGAGACGATATGGACGAGGCCGTCCGACGGGTGATCGCTCGGGACTACACCGTCGAAGAGCGCATGGCGGTGGATATCCGCGTCAAGAACGCCCAGGGCGACGTCGTGTACTCCACCTTCGCTCTCAACGACGCCTCCATCGAGAAGGGCAGTCGAGAGCGCATGCTCGAGGTGGTGCTGGAGGTCGACGGGCGTCCGCTCACCAGCTTCGGGTGCGACGGCATGGTGGTATCGACCCCCACCGGCTCGACCGCCTACAACTTCTCGGCCGGAGGGCCGGTGATCTGGCCGACAGTCCAGGCGATCAGCGTGGTGCCGCTGTCGGCTCACGCTCTCTTCGCCCGTCCGATCGTGGTGGATCCGTCGTCGTCCGTGGCCATCGAGGTGATGAGTCGCACCAACGGCAGCGGCGTGCTCTGGGCCGACGGACGTCGCTCTCACGAGCTGCCGCCCGGTGCTCGCGTCGTCGTCCGACGCTCGGCGGTTCCCGTTCGTCTCGCCCGCCTGCACGAGGCCAAGTTCACGGACCGGCTGGTGCGCAAGTTCCGCCTGCCGGTTGACGGCTGGCGCGGGCCGGACCCGACGACCGACGTGCTGCCGATCCAGGGAGGATCCGCATGATCGAGGAGATGCGCATGCGAGACCTCGGAGTCATCTCCGAGGCGACCCTGCCGATCGGCCCGGGTTTCACGGCGATCACCGGCGAGACCGGTGCCGGCAAGACGATGGTGGTCACCGGCCTCGGGCTGCTGCTCGGCGCCCGTGCCGATTCCGGTGCCGTACGCGCGGGTGCAGACTCGGCGGTCGTCGCCGGGGTCTGGGTGGTGCCCGAATCGGGTGCGGTCGCGGATCGCGTGGCTGACGCCGGAGGAGAGGTCGAACCGATCGGCGACGGAACCGCTGAGCTCTATGTCTCTCGCACGCTGACGGCCGAAGGACGAAGTCGAGCGAGCGTCGGAGGGCGCAGCGCCCCGGCGGGCGTGCTCGCGGACCTTGCCGACGAGCTGGTGGTGGTGCACGGTCAGTCCGAGCAGCTTCGGCTGCGCTCCGCGGCTGCGCAGCGAGACGCGCTGGATCGGTTCGCAGGGGAACCCGTGGCGACAGCACTTGCCGAGTATCGGCGGGTGTACGACGAGTTCCTCGCGGCCGACGCTGAGCTCACCGAGCTGACAACGCGGCGTGACGAGCGTCAGGCCGAAGCCGCCCAACTGCGGGAGGCGATCGCTGCGGTTGAGAGCATCGCCCCCGAGCCGGGCGAAGACGCCGAGCTGGCGGCGAAGTCGGAGCGGCTGAGTAACGCCGAGGAGCTGCGCGTTGCGGCGAGTTCGGCTCGCGAGTCTCTCTCCAGCGAGGAAGACACGGCGGACGTGTCCGGACTCATCGCCGACGCGCGGCGTGCTCTGGAGCGGGTCACCGATCCGGTGCTGACCGCGCTGACCGAACAACTGTCGGATATCGGCTACCGAGCCGTCGACATCGCCGCCCAGCTCTCCGGTTACCTGGCCGACCTCGACGAGACCGGCCCGCACGAACTCGAAGCGGTGGAAGAGCGCCGTGCGTTGCTCGCCGGCCTCGTGCGCCAGCATGGATCGTTGGCCGCCGCGGTGACACTGCTGGAAACCGGCTCCGCGCGGCTGATGGAGCTGGACGACGACGGCGACCGCGTGGAACGACTGGGCGCGCGTATCGAGGAGCTGCGTGCTCAGCTGGACGCGGCCGCGGCAGAGCTCACCGCGCGTCGTACGCAAGCCGCGGGACGGCTGGGCGCGGCGGTCACCGAGGAGCTTCACGCTCTCGCGATGCCCGATGCCACGCTCACCGTCAGCGTGGGCGTCGGCAACGCGTCACACTTCGGTCGAGATGATGTGGCGCTTCTGCTCGCCCCACACCCGGGCGCATCGCCGCGATCGGTGGCGAAGAGCGCGTCCGGAGGTGAGCTCAGCCGCGTGATGCTCGCGATCGAGGTGGTCATCGCCGGAACCGATCCGGTGCCGACGTTCGTGTTCGACGAGGTCGACGCCGGCATCGGCGGTGCCGCGGCCATCGAAGTCGGGCGGCGGCTGGCGACCCTGGCACGCACCAGTCAGGTGATTGCCGTCACCCACCTTGCGCAGGTCGCCGCGTTCGCCAACAACCACCTCAGCGTGGTCAAGAGCAACGATGGGTCCGTGACAGCGTCGAGCGTGCGCCAGCTCAGCGGTGAGGATCGCGAGGCGGAGATGGCGCGACTGCTGTCCGGCCTCGCCGACTCGGACGCCGCACTGACACACGCGCGCGAGCTGCTGTCGCTCGCAGAGCCGCGCGGCTGACAACGGAACGTCCGAGGTGCTCGCGACCCCTCCCGGAACCGGCGCTGTCAAAATCTCGTGACGTTTCGTGTAGTTGCGTGACGTCATGAGAACTTCCGTGGCGAGGTGTTGCGGGCGCAGATGACGTGGCAAAGCCGGGGCTGTTTCATGGACCCATGACCAAGATCTCCCTCGCCAAACGAGTCACCTCCATCCTCGGACTCGCGACGGCCGCTCTCATGGTGAGCGGGCTCGTCGGCTGCTCGAGCGATGCCGGTGCCACGACCGATGGCTCCACCACCGCGGCCAAGCAGGACACCATCGTGCTGGGCGCTGACGACGGCAACGAGCCGCACTGGCAGATCCTGAAGGACAGGCTGGCCGATGAGGGCATCGACCTCGAGGTGAAGACGATCACCGACGGCGTGCAGCTCAACCAGGGCGTCAAGGACGGCTCGCTCGACATCAACCTGTTCCAGCACCTCATCTTCCTCGCCCAGTTCAACGTCGACAACGACGCCGACCTGGTACCCGTCGGTGCCACGGCGGTCTACCCACTCGGCCTCTACTCGACCGAGTTCGACGCCGTTGACAAGCTGCCAGCGGATGCGGTCGTCGCTGTTCCGAACAACCCGACCAATCTCGCGCGCGCCCTCCTCAATCTGCAGAAGGCCGGGCTGCTCACGCTCAAGGACGGCGGCAACGCGCTGTCCACGCCGGCGGACATCATCGATTCCAAGGTGAAGGTCACCCCGGTGGACGCCAACCAGACGGTGACGGCTCTCAAGGACGGCAGCGCCGTCGCCGCCGTCGTCAACAACGTGCAGGCGCAACGCGGTGGCCTGACCGACGGCGACATCATCTTCAAGGAAGATATCAACGACCCGCAGCTCGCGCCCTACATCAACGCATTCGTCACCCGCGCCGAGCTGGCTGACGACCCGCGCTGGGCCAAGCTGATCGAGGCGTACCACAGCCCCGAGGTGGAGGAGGCCGTATCCAAGCTCAACGACGGCAACCTCGTCTTCAAGGCTGACTGGACCCAGGCGAAGCTCACGGAGGTGCTGACCGGACTTGAGTCGGACATCTCCGCGGCGAAGTAGGGCGGCCGGTGGCTCGCAGCAAGACCGCGTCCGCGGTGGAGGATTCCTCCACCGCGGACTTCGCGGTCGTTTTCGACAGTGTCGGCAAAGAGTTCCCCGCGCGACGCAGCCGTGGCGCGATCAGTGCCGTGGACGGTGTGTCCCTGCGGGTGCCCACCGGGCGCATCGTGGGCGTGATCGGCTACTCGGGTGCGGGGAAGTCCACGCTCGTTCGCATGATCAACGGACTGGAGAAGCCCACGTCCGGAACGGTGTCGACGCTCGGCGTCAACGTGGGCGCGGCCGATGAGGCGGCGCTGCGGGCGCTGCGCGGCCGGATCGGCATGGTGTTCCAGCAGTTCAACCTGTTCTCCTCCCGCACGGTGCGCGGCAACATCGCGTACCCGCTGAAGGTGGCTGGGTGGTCGAAGGATCGGGTCGCCGCGCGGGTCGACGAGCTTCTCGACTTCGTCGGCCTCGCCGACAAGGCGGACCAGTTCCCCCGCCGGCTGTCGGGCGGGCAGAAGCAGCGCGTGGGCATCGCCCGGGCGCTCGCGACGAACCCCGACATCCTGCTGGCCGACGAGGCCACCAGCGCGCTGGATCCGCAGACCACGCGCGACATCCTCGACCTTCTGGCCCGCGCCAACCGTGAGCTGGGGATCACGATCGTCGTGATCACCCACCAGATCAGCGTGGTGCACGAACTCTGCGACGAGGTCATCGTGATGGAGCAGGGGCGCATCGTCGACGAAGGGGACACGTATCGTGTGTTCGCGCACCCGACGGCGTCTCTCACCTCTCGATTCGTGTCCGACGCCACCCAGGGCGTTCCGCGCGGAGATGTGCTCGAGGCGCTCAGCCGTGGCGGTGGCGCGCTGCTCAGCGTGGACGTCAACGAGTTCACCAGCGAGGACGTGGAGACGGTGTTCGCGCGGCACGGCGTGCGTGGTGTCGTCGTGTTCGGCGGCGTGACCGATGTCCGCGGCCGGCAGCTCGGAACTCTCACCTACCGTGTGATCGCAGCCGAGGACGCCGTGACGGCCGTCGTGGCGGACCTTGCCGCGCAGACGCGCGTGGCGCGTCCTGATCGGCAGCGCGACGCCTGGACGGGCGCCGATACCGCAGAGGAGGCCGCATCATGATCGCTCCCGCCGCGGACTGGGACGTCATCGGTCCCGTGCTCGGACAGTCGGTCGTCGAGACCGTCTGGATGACGGCCGTCACCCTGCTCATCGGTGGTGTGGCCGGCCTGGTGCTGGGCGCGGCGCTGTACGCGACCCGCCGGGGCAACCTGTTCGAGAACGCGATCGTGTTCGGCGTGCTGAACGTGCTCGTGAACATCATCCGACCGATCCCGTTCATCATCTTCCTCACCGCCGTCGGCCCGCTCACGAAGGTCGTCGCGGGCACCACGCTCGGCACCACCGCGGCGATCGTGCCGATGACGATCATGGCCACGGTGGTGATCGCGCGGGTGGTGGAGCAGAACCTCGTGAGCGTCGACCCCGGCATCGTCGAGGCGGCACGGGCGTCCGGTGCACGACGGCTCGCGGTGCTCTTCGGCGTCGTCATCCCGGAGGCACTCGCGCAGCTGGTGCTCGGCTACGTGTTCATGTTCGTCGCGGTCGTCGACATGTCGGCGATGGCGGGGTACATCGGTGGCGGCGGCCTCGGCAACTTCGCCATCATCTACGGCTACCAGCAGTTCGACCCGGCAGCCACCTGGGTCACCGTGGCGATCATCGTCGTGATCGTGCAGGTCGGACAGCTGTTCGGCAACTGGCTGGCCGGGCGAATCGTCCGCCGCTGACACGGGCGTGCCCCGGGGGATCACTCCCGCGGGGCACGCACCGAATCACGCACGATCAGCGGCATCGCGATGCGCTCGTGCGAGAGCTCGCGCTCGCCCAGCAGCATCTCCACACCGCGCCGAGCCATCTCCTCGTACGGCAGGCGCGCTGTCGTGAGCCCCGGGCGCTGGAACTCGGCCAGCTCCTCGTCATCGAAGGAGATCACCGAGATGTCCGAGCCGACGAGGAGCCTGCGCTCGCTCATCGCCTGATAGACGCCGAACGTGACGTTGTCGTTTCCCGCGATGATCGCCGTGACGTCTGGGTGGGCATCGAGGAGCTCGTGGGTCTTGTCGTAGCCGACGTCGGGTCGCCACCCGTCCACGTCGAGGCGGATGATCTGCGCCGACGACGCGTCCAGAACGCTGTCCAACCCCTCGAAACGTTCGCCGATGGTGGCGGAGAGCCGAAGGTCGCCGGCGATATGGGGGAGCGGGCCGATGACGCCGATTCTTCGATGACCGCGAGCGATCACGTGTTCGGCGACCTGCACACCGGCGGCGCGCTCATCGGGCAGGATGTTCGGATGATCGGTGCTGGAGCGGCCGTTGACCACCACGACGGGAACCTCGTGCGGCACCTTCGGGACATCGATCTGCCGCGCTGCCATCAGTCCGATGAGGAGGCCGTCGACCCGCCGATCGGTCATCTCCTGGATGACCTGCGCGAGCTCCTCCGTGCCTCCCGTCTCGGCGATGAGGACGGTCTGGTCCCGTTCCTTCGCGGCGGCCAGGACGCCGCGGATCATCCCCGACGCGTATCGGGTGATGGTCACCTGGTCTGAGATGAACCCGAGCGTGCGGGTCTTGCCCAGTCGCAGGCTCTGCGCTGCGGGGTTGGGTCGGTAGCCGAGTTCCGCCGCGGCGGCGCGCACCTTCTCGGCGGTCTCCGCGGAGAGCCGCGTGCCAGGCCGATCGTTGAGGATCATGCTCACGGCGGCCTTCGACATCCCGGAGCGCGCTGCCACATCAGCGAGCGTGGGACGACGCGCGGGCGGAAGTGCGGTCACGGCGTTCCCCTCGGTTCGTCAGGCGCGGTCTTGTCCCACGATAGCGACCCTCGTCGGGCAGCACGGGCGACACGGTGCTGAATTAATTCAGCGATCCGGTTGCGCTACGGACGTCGATGTTGTTAGCATCACGTGCTGAATCAATTCAGCACCGCCGATTCCGGCGGTCATTCTCACTTCAGCACGAGGAGACACGACGACGTGGTTGACATCTCACGCAGGGCGATGCTCGGCGTTCTGGGACTGGGGCTGGTGGGCACGGCGATCTCCTGGCCGCGCCTGACGGGTCTGGACATCCCGGGCCGAGGCGATGATGCACTGACCGTGGCGCTGCTGGGCACCGCCCAGGACGCGGCCGCACGGCAGAGTCTGGTCGAGGGCTTCCAGCGCAAGCACCCCGACATCCCGGTGCGCATCGTCGCGATCCAGGGAACGGATTGGGGCGACTACTTCGCGAAGATCCTCACGATGGTCGCGGCGGGCACGTCGCCGGACGTCGTTACGGTGGCCACCGAAGGCGCGCAGCTGTTCGCCTCGCGCATGGCGCACCCGCTCGACGACTACGTGCGTCGCGATGCGAGCGAGATGCAGGAGTACTTCGATGACGTTCATCCGTCGTTGATCGAGGCGTTCCTGTACCGCGGCAGCCTCTTCCAGCTGCCCGACAACTTCAACGCCGCCAACGTGTACTACAGCACCAAGGCACTCCAGCGCGCGGGACTCGAGCGCCCGGCGGACAACTGGAGCGTGGACGACTTCTTCACCGTGGCGCGCGCGATGCGCCAATCGGGACAGGGATCCTTCCTGCCGTACTTCTGGAACAACCGCCTCTGGGGAGGCGTGGTGCCGTGGCTCTACATCAACGAGACGAGCATCGTCAGCGAGGAGAAGGCCCCCGGCGGCGAGTGGTTCTGGAAGCAGTTCTACCCGAAGGAGACTCCGCGCGGCGGCGGCTACCTCTGGGAGAACGCCGATGCCCTGAACGAGCGCACTGTGGAGAGCTTCGAGGTGCTGCAGCGCATGGTGTCGGAGGGGATCGCGGCCAACCCGGCCCAGGGCGGCGGCAATGAGCTCGTCTCGCTGTTCTCCACCGGTGCCGTGGGCATGACTCCCGCGGGCGGGTTCTGGGTGAAGGGCCTCAAGGAGGCCGGGTTCGCCAACGACGACTACGACGTGTCGTTCTTCCCTCGCATGCGCGGCCAGCGCCATCAGTTCGGCGCCGCAGGCTACGCGATCATGGAGACCTCCCGTCGCAAGGACGAGGCCTGGGAATGGCTCAAGTACTGCGTCTCCGTGGAGGGGATGACCATCGCGCACCCCCAACCCGACTCGTCCCTGACGCGCCGTTCGCTGAACGATGCGCTCTACGGTGCGGGCACCGGTCCCGCGCACTGGAAGGTCTTCTACGACACTCTCGACCGCTTCCCGACGACAGGACCGATCCCGGCGCCGCCACAGCAGGCCGCCGTCGAGCAGGCGCTCATCAAGAACGTCGTGGCCACCATCACCAACGGCACCTCCGGTGTCCGCCGCGGGCTGTCGACCATGCAGCGTGACCTCGAACTCGCCCTGAAGGGACGCTGATGTCCACCACAGTCTCCACCGCCACCTCCGCCATCGCCGCCGGTGCCGTGCGCCCCGCGGGCACGCATCGGCGTGGCACGCGGTCGCTGATCGCTCTGTTCCTGGCTCCGACCGTGATCGGGCTGGGGCTGTTCAGCTTCCTGCCGATCCTCGCCTCCGTGGTGCTCGCCTTCTTCCGCTGGGACATCATCACGGCACCGGAGTTCGTCGGCATCGACAACTTCGTCAACGCTGCGACGAACCCGACCATCCGGGTGTCCTTCCTCAACACGATCGGATTCGTGATCGTGGCCGTCGTCCTGCAGCTCGGTGTGGCCCTGCTGCTCGCCGTGCTCGTACAGGCACGGATGCCGCGATGGCTGAGCACGTTCTTCCGGTCCACCCTGTTCTTCCCGCTGATCCTCTCTGCCGCGTCCGTCTCGCTGGTGATGTCGTACCTGTTCAACCAGGAGTTCGGCCTCGTCAACCAGGTCCTCGGGCTGCTCGGCGTCGGCAAGGTCGGGTGGCTCACCACCGGCATCGGCGCCAAGACGGTGGTGCTGCTCGTGTACGTGTGGCAGAACTTCGGGTTCACCTTCCTGCTCTTCCTCGGCGGCCTCGCCGCGGTGCCCCGCGAAGTGTACGAGGCATCCTCGATCGACGGCGCGCGCGGCTGGTCCCAGTTCCGCCACATCACGCTTCCGCTGATCAGCCCGACGATGCTCGTGGCCACCGTGATGGCGATCATCAACGCCCTGCAGATCTTCGATCAGCCCTACGTGCTCGTGCGCGGCGGCCCCGGCGACGAGACCAGGACCGCAGTCATGGTGATCTACGAATCGGCGTTCCGGCAGCTCGACTTCGGTGGTGCCTCCGCGATCGGCATCGCTCTGACGCTGCTGATCATGCTCGTCACGGGCATCCAGTTCCAGCTCAGCAAGCGTTTCGTCTTCTACGGATGAGGTCGACCATGTCCACTCCCGCACTCCGCTCCCGGGTGAGCATCCCCGCGCTCGGTCGCGTCGGCACCTTCGTCGTGCTGATCGTGGCGGCGGCGCTCACCCTCGCCCCCGTCGTGTGGACGCTGATCACAGCGCTCACCCCGACCGACGCCGTCATGCACACCACCTCCGTCGGATTTGCCGCCTTCGGCGACGTCTTCACGAAGATCCCCGTCTGGCTCTATGTCTGGAACAGTGCGCTGGTCACCGGATTGATCGCCGCAGGGCAGATGATCAGCGCCGCGATGGCCGGCTACGTCTTCGCCCGCTACGAGTTCCGCGGCAAGAAGGTGCTGTTCGGCATGATCCTCGCGACCATGATGGTGCCCCTCCAGGTGATCATCGTCCCGGTCTTCATGCTGGTACGCGGCATGGGCCTGGCCGACACACTGCTGGCGCTCGTCATCCCGGCCCTTCCCACCGCCTTCGGCACCTTCCTGATGCGGCAGTACTTCCTCGGGCTGCCGGATGAGCTGGGAGAGGCCGCCGAACTGGATGGCGCCGGCCCCTGGCGCACGTTCTTCCGGATCTATCTGCCGCTGTCCACACCGGGGCTGGCGATCGTCGGCATCCTCGCCTTCAACTACCACTGGAACGAGTTCTTCCGACCACTGATCATGACGATCAGCGAACAGAACTTCACCCTCCCGCTCGGCTTGGTGACGCTGCAGGGCAACCTCGGCACCGGAAGCGTGTCCACGGTCCTCGCCGGCGTCGTGATCTCGATGATCCCCGCGCTGATCGTGTTCGTGTTCGGCCAGAAGCCACTGCGCGAGGGTCTCACCGCCGGCGCCGGAAAGTGACCCCGCCGACGCCGGAAGCGACCAGCTTGCCGCACCACCCGACCTCCCCAGACGAGAGATGATGACTCCCGAAACCTGCTCGATGCATTTCCGCCCGGCCCGCAACTGGATGAACGACCCCAACGGGCTGATCCGACACGACGACCGATATCACCTGTTCTACCAGTACAACCCGCACGGTCCCACGCATGGCTATCTGAGCTGGGGGCATGCGTCCAGCGTCGATCTGGTGAGCTGGACGGAGCACCCGGTCGCGATCGAGTACACGCCGACGGACGAGATCTTCTCCGGGTCAGCGGTGCTCGACGCGCAGAACACGAGCGGCCTGGGAGTCGCGGGTGCGGCGCCGTTGGTGGCCGTGTACACGCTCGCCGCGCGGACGGGGGAGCGGCAGACCCAGGGCATCGCCTCCAGCACGGACGGCGGCCACACCTGGGCGCCCTACCCCGGTAACCCGGTGCTGGATCGGGGGTCTGCGCACTTCCGAGACCCGAAGGTGTTCCGCTATCAGGGCGCCGATGACGCGTACTGGGTGATGGTCGCCGTTGAGGCCGTGGAGCGCCGCGTGGTGCTGTACCGGTCGGACGATCTGATCACGTGGGACTACCTGTCAGATTACGGTCCGCGCGGCGCCACCGAGGGCGTCTGGGAGTGTCCCGACCTGTTCCCGCTCGCTGTCGACGGTGATCCTGATGACGTGCGCTGGGTGCTGCTGATCAGCATCAACCCCGGAGGGATCGCGGGCGGATCGGGGACCCAGTACGTCATCGGTCACTTCGATGGCGTGCGCTTCGTTCCCGACGATGCGCCTCCGCGGCGCCCAGCCGGAGCGGTGGCCACCCGCGCTGAGCTCGCCGAACTGGACTGGCTGGATCACGGCAGGGACTGCTACGCGGGCGTCACCTTCTCCGGGCTGCCCGACGACGAGCGCACCCTCATCGCCTGGATGAGCAACTGGGAGTATGCGGGCGGGCTCGCCGTCGACGACGAAGCACCGCGCCGCGGTGCGATGACGCTCGCGCGCCGTCTGTCCCTGGTGCGTCGTCAGGGGCGCGTCCTCGTTCGGCAGCAGCCGGTCGCGCCCGCGACCGACCCTGGTTCGGCGCTCTCGGACACCTCCCTCACGTCGGACGCACCGTTGCAGACGGAGCTGCCCGCGCGCTGCCGCGTGGAGGTGCTGGCAGAGCTCCCGCCCGATGGCCACCTTCGTCTGGACCTGGGGGGTTCCGCCCTGGTCGAGGTGGACGCCGCGGCCGGTGAACTGCGGCTGGACCGACGCCCGAGAGCGGGTGCGATGCCCGACGGGTTCGCGAGTGTGGAGTCCGTCGGGATCACGACGACCGGGATCGTCCGTCTGGAGATCTGGCTCGATCACGATTCCGCGGAGATCTTCGCGGACGACGGAACCCGCGTGATCACGGATCTGCTCGCCGAACGTGGACGGACGCTCGTCGTCTCGGCCAGGGGCGACGAAGTCCTCATCCGACGGCTGAGCGTCGATGCGGTGCGGGTCGACGACACGCGCTACACCGCATGGCATGATGCGGGGGTAGCGTCGATGAGGGGCGCGTGACGGCCGGACTCCCGCTCACGGACACCGTGCGCTTCCACGCCCTACCGATCCGCACTGTGCCTACCGATCGACACTGTGCCTACCGATCCACACTGTGCCCACCGATTCACACTTTGCCCACCGATGAGGAGCACCCATGACTGCGGACACCCCCGCCACCGGCGGCCACGATGCGCAGCCGACGATCGCCGTGATCGGCGAGGCACTGGTCGACATCGTGGCGGGCGTCGCACATCCCGGCGGCTCACCGATGAACGTGGCCGTCGGGCTTGCACGGCTCGGGGAGCCTACGATCCTGCATACGCTGATCGGTGCCGACGAGCACGGCGAGCTGATTCGCGCGCACCTCACGGCGGCGGGCGTCGCGCTCGGGGCTGAATCGGTGGGTGGGTCACGCACGTGGTCGGCGTGGGCCACCTTGGACGACGCGGGAAGCGCCACCTACGACTTCGACCTCGACGGGCACATCCCGGTGCCCGAGCTGCAGGGACTGCGGCTCGTGCACACGGGCTCGATCGGAGCGCTGCGCGACGGGGAGGCAGACCGGGTGCGCACAGCTTTCGCCGGGGCCGACGGCGAGACGATGCTGAGTTTCGATCCGAACATCCGCGCGGCGGTCATGGGGGAGCAGGCGCGTGAGCGCACCTTCGCCCTCGCCGCCTCCTGCCAGGTGGTGAAGCTCAGCGACGAGGACGCGCAGTGGCTGCGTCCCGACGCGCCGCTGGAGGACGTGCTCGCCGAATTCGCCGCTGCGGGCGTGCGCTTCGCCGTGATCACCCGCGGCGCGCGGGGCTGCATCGCGCGCGTCGATGACGTGGTGCATCATCGTGCCGCGCGGGCGACGACCGTGGCCGACACGATCGGTGCCGGTGATGCGTTCATGTCGGGACTGCTGTTCGGGCTGTTGCGTGATCGCACCGATCGCGCCCTCGTCACCGGCGCGCCGATCACGGCGGACGCGGTGGCCGCAGCGCTGGATTGCGCCCTCGCCTCGGCGGCGATCACGGTGTCGCGTACCGGGGCGAACCCGCCGAGCGCGGCAGAACTCACCGCCGCGCTCGACGCGCGCAACTGAGCCGCGAATCGGATTCTCAGCCGAAAGGTCCAAACCGCTGATAGGGTGGAAGTCCGTGACGGATAACAACGCGGCGAACTCTTCCTCCCCGGCGACCTCTTCTGAGAAGGTCACCAAACACATCTTCGTGACCGGGGGCGTCGTCTCCAGTCTCGGCAAGGGCCTCACAGCCGCCAGCCTCGGCAACCTCCTCACGGCGCGCGGACTGCACGTCGTGATGCAGAAGCTCGATCCCTACCTGAACGTCGACCCGGGAACGATGAACCCGTTCCAGCACGGCGAGGTGTTCGTGACGGATGACGGTGCCGAGACCGACCTGGACATCGGCCACTACGAGCGCTTCCTGGACATCGAGCTGAGCCAGGCTGCCAACGTCACCACCGGTCAGATCTACTCGCAGGTGATCGCCAAGGAGCGGCGCGGCGAGTACCTCGGCGACACCGTGCAGGTGATCCCGCACATCACCGATGAGATCAAGCGCCGTATGCGTCTGCAGGCCTCGAACGACCCGCAGCCCGACGTCATCATCACGGAGATCGGCGGCACGGTGGGCGATATCGAGTCGCAGCCGTTCATCGAGTCGGCCCGCCAGATCCGTCACGAGCTGGGCCGCAAGAACGTCTTCTTCGTGCACGTGTCGCTGGTGCCGTTCATGGGGGCCTCGGGCGAGCAGAAGACCAAGCCCACGCAGCACTCCGTCGCAGCCCTGCGCTCCATCGGCATCCAGCCGGACGCCCTGGTGCTGCGTTCGGACCGCCCCGTCACCGAGTCGAACAAGCGCAAGATCGCGCTGATGTGTGACGTCGACGAGGATGCTGTCGTCAACGCCACCGACGTGCCGAGCATCTACGACATCCCCAGCATGCTCAACGAGCAGGGACTGGATCAGTACATCGTGGACGCCTTCGGGCTCGACGATCGCGCCACCGACGTGGACTGGACTCGCTGGAACAAGGTTCTCGGTGCGGTGCACAACCCGAAGCACGAGGTGACGATCGGTCTGGTCGGCAAGTACATCGACCTGCCCGACGCGTACCTGTCCGTCACCGAAGCGCTCCGCGCCGGCGGTTTCGCGCAGGAGACCCACGTGAAGATCGAGTGGATCGCCTCGGACACCTGCACCACTCCCGAGGGGGCAGCAAAAGCGCTCGCACACCTGGACGGCGTGATCGTGCCGGGTGGATTCGGCATCCGCGGCATCGAGGGCAAGCTCGGCGCGCTGCGCTTCACGCGCGAGCAGGGGATTCCCACGCTCGGCATCTGCCTGGGCCTGCAGTGCATGGTCATCGAATACGCCCGCAACCAGGCGGGAATCGAAGGCGCATCGTCCACCGAGTTCGACCCCGACACCACGGCACCGGTGATCGCGACGATGGAGGAGCAGATCGATATCATCGCCGCCGGCGACCTCGGCGGCACGATGCGACTGGGCCTGTACCCCGCGGCTCTGACCGAGGGGTCCATCGCCGCGGAGGTCTACGGCAGCACGACGGCGCAGGAGCGCCACCGTCACCGCTACGAGGTCAACAACTCCTACCGCGACCAGCTGTCCGAGGCGGGCCTGGTGTTCTCCGGACTCAACCCGGAGCTTGACCTGGTCGAGTTCGTCGAGCTGCCCCGCGAGGTGCATCCGTACTACATCGCCACCCAGGCACACCCGGAACTGCGCTCGCGTCCCACCGACGCCCACCCGCTGTTTCGCGGCCTGATCGGCGCGGCGCTGGAGCGCCACCACAGCTCGGAGCTGTTCGCCGTCGAGAATGGCGAGTGACGGCGATCACCGCGTGATTGCGGCCGGGCCGATCGGCCCGGCCGCAATTCGTCACCCGCGGAAAGGGAACATATGACTCACATCGACGCTTCGACCCCCGGACCCGCCACCGACCTGTTGCGCGATGAGCCCGTGGCTCGCGGCGATGGAATCGAACGACACACCGCTTTCCACGGGCGCGTCTGGGACGTGGTCACGGAGAGGTTCGCCTACGGCGATGAGACGCTGACGCGTGACTTCGTGCACCACCCGGGAGCGGCCGCTGTCGTAGCGCTCGACGACGCGGATCGGATGGTCCTCATCCAGCAGTACCGTCACCCGATCCGCTCGCGCGACTGGGAGATCCCGGCGGGGCTGCTCGACGTGCCGGGTGAGGACACGCAAGCGGCCGCCGCGCGTGAACTCGCCGAAGAGGCCGACCTGCAGGCCGACCGCTGGCAGCTGCTCGGATCCATCCACACGACTCCGGGTGGCAACGACGAGATCATCCACATCTACCTCGCTCGCGGGCTCTCCAGCGTGCGGACCGACTTCGTTCGCGAGGGTGAGGAGGCAGACATGCGTCGTGAGTGGGTGGCGTTGAGCGACGTGGTGGACGGGGTGCTGGCCGGACGCTTCCAGAACGGGATCCTCGCGTTCGGCGCGCTCGCGGCCGCCGAGGTTCTGCGACGCGGCGGCGCCTGAGCCCATGCGCATCGAGCGCGCGGTGGACCAGTACCTCCGCCACGTCACGATCGAACGCGGTCTCGCCGAACATACGGTGGCCGCGTATCGCCGTGATCTCAGCGCATACGCGCAGTGGCTCACCAGTGCGGGGGTGGCGGACACTTCGGCCATCACACCCGTGATCGTGGCGGAGTTCGCCGCGCAGCGGGCCAGCCTTGATCCGCCGCCCGCCGCCACGAGCCTCGCCCGCCTGCAGTCCTCCGTGCGGGGGCTGCATCGCTTCCTCGTGCGTGAGGGAATCGACACGGACGATCCCACCGGGCGTCTCCGACCGCCGAAACCGCCGCGACGGCTCCCGAAAGCCTTGACGATCACCCAGGTCGAGGCCCTGCTGAACGCCCCGCCGTCGGATGATCCGATCGGGCTTCGGGACCGTGCATTGCTCGAGCTGATGTACGCCACCGGCGCTCGCGTGTCCGAGGCGATCGGGCTGGATGTCGACGATCTCGCGTACGGCGACGTCATCCGCCTCCGCGGCAAGGGTTCCAAGGAGCGCATTGTGCCGATGGGATCGTACGCGCGTGCCGCGGTGGATGCCTACCTCACCCGCGTGCGTCCCGCACTCGCGATGCGGGGGAGCGCGACGCCCAAGCTGTTCCTCGGCTCCCGGGGCGCGCCGCTGTCGAGGCAGAGCGCGTGGTTGGTGATCCAGTCCGCGGCCGAACGCGCGCAGCTCAGCGCCCATGTCTCCCCGCACACCCTGCGCCACTCCTTCGCCACGCACCTGCTGCAGGGCGGAGCCGATGTCCGCGTCGTTCAGGAGCTGCTGGGTCACGCATCGGTCACGACGACGCAGATCTACACGCACGTGTCGGTGGACGCGCTTCTAGACGTCTACACGCTGGCCCACCCGCGCGCCCGCTGAGCTGGTGGCGGATGAGAATCGCACCGTTGATGCGCGTCAGCGGTGCGATCACCATCTGCCCCGACGTTTCGGGCGTGTGAAAAGTTCTATCGGTCTGAAGTCAGGCCATTGACTTTCAGCGCCCGCGGGCACCACAATCGCTCAACTGTTTCTTTCTGTGAATCCGATGGGAAGTGCGATGAGTGAAAAATCGTCAAAGACGCCCGTGAATCACGTGGACGATGATGCGGCGGCCCTCGCCGAACTCGGCTACAAACAAGAGCTCCACCGAGGAATGTCCGGCTTCTCCAACTTTGCCGTGTCGTTCTCGATCATCTCGATCCTCGCGGGGTGCATCACCTCGTTCAACATCGCGTTGAAGTCCGGCGGACCGACGGCCATCACGATCGGATGGCCGCTCGTCGGCATCTTCGTGCTGTGTGTCGCCCTCGCGATGGCAGAGGTCTGTTCGAAGTACCCGACCGCCGGCGGCCTCTACTTCTGGGCCGGCCGCCTCGCGAAGAAGAACAAGCGCCAGTGGGCCTGGTTCGTCGGCTGGTTCAATTTCCTCGGCGAAGTCGCCGTCACCGCAGCCATCGACTACGGCGCGGCAGCCACGATGATGGCGTTCGCCAACCTCATGTGGGGTGTCGAGGTGACCACGTTCAACACGTTCGGCCTCTTCGTGGTGCTCATCGTTATCCACGGTCTGCTGAACACCTTCGGGGTCAATCTGGTCAGCCTGCTGTCCACGGTTTCGGCCTGGTGGCACATCGTGGGGGTCGTGATCATCGTCGCGGTGCTGTGGATCATGCCCGCGCAGCATCAGGATGTGGCGTGGACGTTCACCACCTGGCACAACGAGACAGGCTGGACCTTCGGACCGTATGTCTTCCTCATGGGTCTGCTGATGGCGCAGTACACCTACACCGGATACGACGCCTCGGCGCACGTGGCCGAGGAGACCAAGAACGCTTCCATCGCCGCTCCCCGCGGCATCGTGATGAGCGTGCTGATCTCGATCATCGGCGGCTGGATCCTGCTCTACACGATCGTCGCGGCGATCCCGGACGGCAGCGAAGAGGGCCTCGCGGCGATCGTGGGCACGTCGCTGGGCTCCGGGCCCGCGCAGATCTTCATCGACGCGCTCAACAACCCGGACGTCGCGAAGTTCCTGCTGTTCATCGTGTGCGGTGCCCAGTTCTTCTGCGGTATGGCATCCGTCACGGCCAACTCCCGCATGAGCTACGCGTTCTCACGCGACAACGCGATCCCGGGCTCACGGATCTGGGCGCAGGTCAACAAGCGCACCGGAACCCCGACGAACTCGATCTGGCTGTGCGTCGTGCTGTCCGTGATCCTCACGATCCCGGCACTGTTCAGCTACACGGCATACGCGGCGGTCACCTCGGTGGCGGTCATCGGTCTGTACATCGCGTACGTCACGCCCGTGCTGCTGCGTCGCCTCGACACGTCGTGGAAGCCGGGGCCGTGGAACCTGGGCCGGTGGAGCGCCGTGATCGGCTGGATCGCGGTGGTGTGGGTGGTCTTCATCGTCATCCTGTTCGTCCTCCCGCCGGTGGCCGAGATCACGATCGACACGTTCAACTACGCGCCGATCGCCGTCGCGGTGGTCGCGATTCTCGCGGTCGTCCTGTGGATCGCCTACGGCAAGCGCACCTTCATGTCGCATGAGGAGGCCGAGCACCTCACGAAGAAGTCCGACCTCCTGCTGGAGGAGTGAGAACGTGAACACCAGGACGGAGGATTCCTCGCCCCTCATCGATCTCGTGCTGCGCCCGGTGCGCTCGCAGATGACCTTCGAGTCGTGCGTCGAACAGCTCGGATCCGCGATCCAGTTGGGGATCCTCCGTCCCGGTGATCGCCTGCCGTCCGAACGCGACCTGGCAGCGCGGCTCGATGTGTCTCGCGCCACCCTGCGCGAGGCGATCAGCGCCCTGCGGGCCGCCGGACTCGTCTCCACGAGCCGGGGACGCGGCGGCGGCACCGTGGTGGAGAGTCGCCCCAAGCCCGCGGCGCCGGATGCGCTCAGCCGAGCGGAACTGGAGGCCGAGCTCACCGACGTGATCGTGCTGCGCTGCGTCGTGGAGCCGGGCGCTGCTGCCGCGGGGGCCTCGCGGGATCTGTCGGCTCCGGAACGCGAGTTGCTGCTGCGCAGCCTGGCCGACGTCGAGCAGACCCACGAACCCGCCGGCTACCGGCAGGCGGACGCCCGGCTGCACCTCGCGATCGCCGCGGCCTCCGGCTCTCCCACCCTCGCCGCCTCCTGCGGCGAGACCCTGATCCGGGTGCATCGGCTGCTCGCGCGGATCCCGTTCCTGCAGCCGAACATCCACCACTCCGACGAGCAGCATCGCGCCGTGGTTCACGCGATTCTGGACCGCGATCCCGACACGGCGAGTGCCGTGATGCGCGAACACTGCGATGCCACCGCCGCGCTGCTGCGCGGTCTCGTCACCTGATCCCTCGTCCCCAGAACATCCCTCACATCACGCTAGATCCGAGGTTCTCTTCATGACAAGCGCAACCCGCAACGACCGAATGCTCACCGCCGAGCAGCTCCGCTCCGCCATCGCCGACGGCGCGATCGATACGGTCCTGCTCGCCTTTACTGACATGCAGGGCCGCCTGCAGGGCAAGTTCATCCATGGCGATTTCTTCGTCGAGAGTGTGCTCGGGCACGGGACGGAGGGCTGCAACTACCTGCTCACGGTGGACGTGGAGATGAACACGGTCGACGGCTACGAGCTCACCAGCTGGGAGAAGGGGTACGGCGACATGATGTTCGTGCTGGACCTGGACACCATCCGGCTGCTGCCCAACCGCGAGGGCACCGCGATGATCCAGTGCGACCTCACGCTGGCCGACGGCAGCCCCGTCGAGGTGTCGCCGCGTCAGATCCTGCGTCGTCAGATCGAACGCGCCGCGAAGCTGGGCTTCACGGCATTCGCCGGCACGGAGCTGGAGTTCGTGATGTTCCGGACCTCCTTTGAGGAGGGCTGGAACAACGGCTATCGCGATCTGGTGCCGATGAACCAGTACAACGTGGACTACTCGGTGCTGGGCTCGCTGCTCGTCGAGCCGCTGCTGCGTGAGATCCGTCGGGTCAGCTACGCCGCGGGGATGACGGTGGAGTCGGCTAAGGGGGAGTGCAACCTCGGTCAACACGAGATCGCCTTCAAGTACGCCGAGGTCATGACCACCGCCGACAATCACTCGGTGTACAAGACCATCGCGAAGGATGTCGTGCGTTCCGCGGGCGGGTCGATCACCTTCATGGCCAAGCCCAACCAGCGCGAGGGAAACTCGTGCCACATCCACATGTCGCTGAGGGGCGCGGATGACGGCGCTCTGGTGTTCTGGGATGCCGAGAATCACAGGCGCACGAAGCTGTACGACCACTTCATCGCCGGTGTTCTGGCGACCATGCGGGAGTTCACTCTGCTGTACGCACCCAACATCAACTCCTACAAGCGCTTCGCTCTCGGCTCCTTCGCACCGACGGCCATCGCCTGGGGCATGGACAACCGCACGTGCGCGGTTCGGCTTGTCGGTGAGGGCGTGAGCGCTCGCATGGAGAACCGCCTGCCAGGCGGCGACGTGAACCCCTACCTCGCCCTCGCCGCGATGCTCGCCGGCGGTCTGCACGGCATCGAGCACGAGCTGGAGCTGGAGCCGGAGCTCGTGGGCAACGCGTACTCCTCCGATGCGCCGGTGGTGCCGAAGACGCTCGCCGAGGCCCGGCAGGAGTGGACCGGATCGCCACTGGCCGCGGAGGCGTTCGGCGAGGAGGTCGTTCGCCATTACACGAATTACGCTGACGTGGAGATCGCCGCCTTCGATGCGGCGGTCACCGACTGGGAACTCCGTCGCGGTTTCGAAAGGCTCTGAACATGCGCATCCCCGCATCCCCCTTCCATGGCGGCGGCGAGTCCGTCGTGATCAATCCCGCGACCGGACAGTCGATCGGCTCGGTCGGCCTGGCAGATCTCGCCGAGACCGATGCCGCCATCGAACGCGCGCATGCCGCATCCACCGCGTGGCGGGCGGTCGCGCCGGGCGAGAGAGCACGCCTGCTGCGCGAGTTCGCCGCAGCCATCGATGCTCATGTGGACGAACTCGCGGCTCTCGAAGTCGCCAACTCCGGCCACACCATCGGCAACGCGGTGTGGGAGGCCGAGAACGTCCGCAACGTGCTGACCTACTACTCCGCAGCGCCCGAGCGTCACTTCGGGCTGCAGATCCCGGTGCCGGGAGGCGTCGACGTGACCTTCCACGAACCGCTCGGCGTGGTCGGCGTGATCGTTCCATGGAACTTCCCGATGCCGATCGCCGGCTGGGGTTTCGCTCCTGCGCTCGCGGCCGGCAATACGGTGGTGCTGAAGCCAGCGGAGCTCACTCCGTTGACGGCGATGCGCATCGGTGAACTGGCGCGCGATGCGGGCCTTCCCGACGGCGTGTTCACGGTGATCCCCGGAAAGGGGCGCGTAGTGGGCGAGCGGTTCGTGACCAACCCGCTGGTGCGCAAGGTCTGTTTCACCGGGTCGACGGACGTGGGCAAGGGCATCATGCGCGGCTGCGCCGACCAGGTGAAGCGGGTGACGCTGGAGCTCGGCGGAAAGAGCGCGAACATCGTCTTCGAGGACGCCGATCTGGAGCTGGCGGCCGCCACCGCTCCCGGCAGCGCATTCGACAATGCCGGCCAGGACTGCTGCGCCCGCTCGCGGATCCTCGTGCAGGAGAGCGTGTACGAACGCTTCCTGGAGCTGCTGCGTCCGGCCGTCGCCGACTTCCGGGTCACGGATCCGAACGACGACGCCGCGCAGATGGGGCCCCTCATCTCGGCGCACCAGAAGGCGAGCGTCGAGGCGTACCTGGCCGACGCCGATATCGCGTTCTCCGGCCAAGCAGGCACCAGCGGTGACGGCTTCTGGGTGGCGCCGAGCGTGGTGCTGCCGCGGACGCTGAGCGATCCGGTGTGGACGCAGGAGATCTTCGGTCCCGTGGTGGCGGTCATGCCGTTTCGCGATGAGGCCGACGCGATCGCCAAGGCGAACGACACCGAGTACGGACTCAGCGGCTCGATCTTCACCCGTGACCTCGGTCGGGGGCTGCGGATGGCCCGCGCGGTGGACTCCGGAAACCTCTCGATCAACTCGCACTCGTCGGTGCGGTACTGGACGCCGTTCGGCGGGTTCAAGCAGTCGGGACTCGGGCGCGAACTCGGACCCGACGCGCCGAACTCATTCAGCGAGGTGAAGAACGTGTTCATCTCCACGGACTCCTGACGTCTCGACAAACAGATCTCACACTCCCGCAACACGAAAGGCATCACATGGGACAGCTCGACGGAAAGGTTGCCGTGATCACCGGCGGCGCCAGCGGAATCGGCCTTGCGACGGCGCGGAAGTTCGCCGCCGAAGGGGCGACCGTCGTCATCGGAGACCTGCCCACTAGCAATGGCGTCGCGGTGGCGGAGGAGCTCGGCGGCGCGTTTGCCGCGGTCGATGTGACGAACGCCGAACAGGTTGAGGCGATGTTCGCCCTCGCCAAGGAGAAGTACGGTCGCATCGATGTGGCGTTCAACAACGCCGGCATCTCGCCGGCCTCGGATGACTCGATTCTGAAGACCGGGATCGAGGCCTGGGACCTCGTGCAGAATGTCAACCTCACCAGTGTCTACCTCTGCTGCAAGGCGGTGATCCCGTACATGCTGGAGCAGGGTGGCGGATCGATCATCAACACGGCGTCGTTCGTCGCGCTGATGGGGGCAGCCACGTCGCAGATCTCCTACACGGCATCCAAGGGCGGTGTGCTCGCGATGACGCGTGAGCTCGGTGTGCAGTTCGCGGGGAAGGGAATCCGCGTGAACGCGCTGTGCCCGGGCCCGGTGAACACGCCGCTGCTTCAGGAGCTCTTCGCGAAGGATC
The DNA here is from genome assembly GCF_044987425.1 of Microbacterium sp. ZW T5_56. Lineage (NCBI taxonomy): Bacteria > Bacillati > Actinomycetota > Actinomycetes > Micrococcales > Microbacteriaceae > Microbacterium > Microbacterium sp. ZW T5_56. The sequence goes on from NZ_JBJDRI010000033.1 coordinate 26,742, forward strand.
CCGAACGCGCAGCGCGCCGTCTCATCCACATTCCGATGGGGCGTTTCGCGGAGCCGGAGGAGATCGCCAACGCGGTGGCCTTCCTCGGCAGCGACGAGTCCAGCTTCATCACCGCGACCGAGTTCCTCGTGGACGGTGGCTTGTCGCACGCCTACGTGACCCCGCTGGAGAGCGACTTTGAGTGAGCGCATTCCGGTGATCGGGATCACCACGTACCGCCAGAGCGCGACGTGGGGAACCTGGCCCGGAGTGGACGCCGATCTCCTCCCGGCCGCGTACGCGCGCGCCGTGGAGGAGGCCGGCGGCGCTCCCGTGCTGCTGCCGCCCGTGGCCGACGCCGCGATGGCGGCGGCGGTGGCGGACCGGCTGGACGGGATCATCGTCGCCGGCGGTGCGGATGTGTCGCCCTCCCGCTATGGGCAGGAGCCGGATCCCGCCGTCACGGTCTGGTACGACGATCGCGATGCATCCGAGCTCGCCTACCTTGCCGCGGCGGACGCCGATGAACTCCCCGTGCTCGGCATCTGCCGTGGCATGCAGCTGATGGCGGTGGCGGCAGGCGGGACGCTCATCCAGCATCTTCCCGACGCGGGTGGAGACGAGGTGCACTCCGGCGGCGATGGTGTCTACGGTCACGTCGCGGTGAACGTCGCGCACGGCACGCGGATCGCACAGATTCTCGGCGAGCGCGCCGAGGTGGAATGCCATCACCATCAGGGCGTCGGCGAGCACCCGGGATACGTCGTCACGGCACGCGGCGCGGATGGCATTGCGCACGCGATGGAGCGCCCCGGCGACCGGTTCGTCGTGGGTGTGCAGTGGCATCCCGAAGAGGGAGCCGACCGTGAGCTGTTCGCGGCTCTGGTCGCCGCGGCGCGGGCGCGCGCACGCTGACACACGCCATCTCACTCAGAATCAGGGGCGAGTCAGGGGAGTCCCTGACTCGCCCTCTTTCGTGTTCTTCCTAGGCTGGAAACACCCGGACGGATGTCTTCAGCGCGAGTTTGAGACTTTATCCCTCCGAGCGGACATACCTGTACAGCATCTGCATATCCATCCCGCGATGGATGCCGCGCCCACACAGCTTTGGATAGCCTGTGCGGACCAGGCGGCCTTGGGCCCGAAAAGGGGAGAAGAACATGAACGTAGCGAAGACGCTGTTGGTTGTGACGGCGGCGGGCGCACTGCTCGCCGGAATCACCGGTTGCACCAGCGGAGGCTCTGGCGAGGCGCTCTCTCCGGAGGACGCCTGGAAGAACTCGCCCCTGGCTCAGTACATGAACGCCGGGTATGACTTCGACGCCAGCCCGGAGGAGCAGCAGGCCGAGTCGAACAAGAAGCAGATGCAGGTAGAAGAGCTCGTCGCCGAGTGCATGTCGAAGGAGGGCTTCGAGTACAAGCCCGTCGACTACTCCACGCAAGGCGGCATGGTGATGGCCGGCGAGGACGTGGAGTGGGAACCGGACAAGAAGGAGTGGGTCGCGCAGTACGGCTACGGCGTCTTCAACAACCCGTACCAGAGCATGCAGTCGGAGGAGCCGCCCACCGAAGAGAACACGTGGGTGGATCCGAACCAGGAGTACGTCGAGTCGCTGACCGAAAGCGAGCGCACGGTGTATTACGAGACCCTCAGCGGCCCCCAGCCCACCGAAGAGGAGATGAACGATCCTGAATTCGAGTGGAAGCCCGAGAACATGGGTTGTCAGGGTGCCGCCCAGCAGGAGGTCTGGGGTGAGATGAACGTCGCCCAGGCGGACGAGTTCAAGCCGCTGATGGACGCGGTGAACAAGTTCTACGAGCAGTTCTACGGTGAGGGTGCCAAGGTCTCCGAGGCCGACAAGGCCTGGGCCGACTGCTTCGCGGAGGCCGGATACAGCGGGTTCGAGCGCCAGGGCGAGGCTATTCAGAGCTTCTACGACCGCAGCAACAAGTTCTATGAGGACGCCAATCCCTCGGCCTATGCCACCCCGGCAGCGGAGGGTGAGGAGATGAGCGAGGAAGAGTTCGTCGATCCTTCGACCACCCCGGAGTGGAAGCAGGCCGCGGAAGAGGAGATCGAGACCGCGCTGGCAGACCTCGAATGCCGCCAGAAGACCGACTACACCAAGAAGCAGCAGGACTCGATGTTCGCGGCAGAGCAGAAGTTCGTCGACGAGCACAAGGCGGAGCTCGAGGCCTACAAGGCCGCCATGGAGCAGGCCGCGGAGAAGGCCAAGTGATCGGACGACGCGGACGAAACAAGAACGAGGGATCCGAGGGGAGCGCGGAGCAGCCGGAGACGACGCCCGATCACAGCGTCGCGCCCGATGACACGGTGACCTCGGCTGTCGATGAGCCGACCGGTTCGTCGGAGGCCGCAGAGACCGAGACCTTCGGCTACGTCGCTGGGTCTACGGCTGATCCCGATGTCGCCGCGCGCACGGCGGTACCGGACGCCGATTCGGGCGACACGGCACCCTCGGACGGATTCGAGACCATTCTCGGCGCGCCATTGGCCGAGGCCGAGGACAAGCCCGACACCTCGCGGGTGAAGGGCTGGAAGCGCGTCTTCCGCGGCAACCGCATGCTCTGGATTACGGTCGTGATCGCGATCCTGGCGCTCGTGGCGGGCCTCGCCGTGCAGCGCTTCATCATCTCTCCGGCGGAGGCCGCTGCCGACAAGGAGCCCGATGCTCCCGGCCTCGTGACGGCTCCCGTGGAGTTCGGCGAGCTGAGCAACGACGTCACGATCCGTGCCGACGTGGCGTATGCGGATGCCGTCGATGTGAGCATCGACGCCTCCGACGTCAGCGGTGCCGCCATCGTCACCGGCCGCGTTCCCGCGGTGGGTGACACCCTGGACAAGCTGTCCGTGGCGATGGAGGTTGCCGGTCGGCCCGTCATCGTGCTGCCGGGTGACCTTCCCTCCTACCGCACCCTGCGCATCGGCGTGAACGGTCCGGATGTGGTTCAGCTCAAGCAGGCTCTGCAGGCTGTGGGCATCGATGGCGGCGACCCCGCCGATGGCACCTTCACTCAGCAGACCGCCGACGGTGTCGCTGCGCTCTACACCGCGGCGGGATACACCGCGCCGACCGGCGACGATGCGGCGAACTCGGCGTACAAGTCCGCTCAGGAGAGCGTGACCGCCGCGGAGCAGGGGCTTGCGCAGGCTCAGGCATCGCTGGACAAGGCGGGCCAGGGGCCGTCGAACGTGGACGTCCTGCAGGCGAACCAGGCGGTCGCGGCGGCGGAGCGCGCGCTGGAGGCCGGTCGTAACGGCCAGAACTCCGAGCCGAAGCCGGACATCCCGGCACTGAAAGACGCCTTGGACTTGGCCATCGCGCAGCGTGATGCGCTGTGGGCTGGCGTGAGCACCGAAGGCGAGCAGGGCGCCGTGGACGCGGCGCAGGAACAGCTCACCCGCGCCTACGCGGATCTGGAGACCGCCCGTCAGGGCGTTCAGGCGTCGCTGCCGTCGAGTGAGGTGCTGTTCCTCACCGACCTGCCGCGACGCGTCGACGACGTGAAGGTGAAGCGCGGCAGCAAGCTCGAGGGGGCAGCCCTCAGCGTCTCGGGTGCCACGGTTCGTCTCAACGGCTCCGCCGCCGTGGCGGATGCCAAGCTGCTCGCCGTCGGAACGGCGGGCACGTTCGCGCTGCCGGATGGCACGCAGGTCAACGCCAAGATCAGCGCCATCGATCAGGGCAAGGCGGATGCGCAGCGCTGGACCATCCAGCTGGAGCCGGAGGGATTGACCCCCGAGCAGCTGGCCAGTGTGCAGGGCACGAACGTCCGCGTGACCATTCCGGTCGGGGCGACCGAGGGCGAAGTCCTCTCTGTTCCGCTGGCTGCACTCACCGCCGGGGCCGGTGGCGAGTCCCGTGTCGAGGTCGTCGATGGCGATCCGCGCGAGGGGACGTCCGCCAAGACGCACCTGGTCGAGGTGAAGCTGGGTCTGTCCGCCGGCGGGTTCGTGGAAGTCACCCCGACCGAGGGCAAGCTCGACGAGGGCGACCTGGTGGTGATCGGCGAGTGAGCGCTCTGCATCCTGCATGCGCCTTCGTCGCCGTGCCCGCCGGCTCGCCGGCGCTGTCGGCGGGGGTCTCGTGACCGTCCCGCTCGTGCAACTGCGTGACGTCACTCGGTCATTCCCCGGTCCCCCGGAAGTGCAGGCCCTGAAGGGTGTGAACTTCACCGTGGGCGAGGGTGAGTACGTCTCGATCATCGGACCATCCGGCTCCGGCAAATCCACGATGCTGAACCTGCTGGGTCTGCTGGATCGTCCGACGGTGGGGGACTACCTCCTCGCGGGCACCAGCACCTCCACGCTGGATGACGACCAGCGCGCCGCCGTGCGCGCACGCCTGATCGGGTTCGTGTTCCAGGCGTTCCACCTGATGCCACGGCGGTCGGTGCTGGATAACGTGCTGATGCCGATGCAGTACAACGGCATTCCCCGCGCCGAACGCGAACAGCGCGCCCGCGATGCGCTGGAGCGGGTGGGGCTGGGACACCGACTCGACTTCCTGCCCCCGTCGCTGTCTGGTGGTGAGCGTCAGCGCGTCGCGGTCGCTCGTGCGGTCGCCGGAAATCCTCGGATGCTGCTGGCTGACGAGCCCACCGGAAACCTGGACCACAAGACCACGGGAGAGGTGATGGGCCTGTTCGAAGAGCTGAATGCGGACGGTCTCACTCTCGTGCTCATCACCCACGACGACAACGTGGCGCATCGCGCCCATCGTCGCGTTCGCATCGCCGACGGCCACCTGAGCGAGGTGGCGTGATGGCGCGCTCCGGCAAGCGCGAGGGGCGTGCACGCCCGCGGTGGCGCAACCCGTTTCGTCGGAAGGCCGCACCAGACGCGGCTGAGGGCAGCAGCGCGAGCGAAGAGACAGCGCCGAGTGGCGTTGCCGCGCTCCTTCGACCGGTCCCGCACGCGGACCGATTCACGATGCAGGATCTCATCGCCGAGGCGACGGCCGACATCGGTGCGCGCCCGGGCCGACTGATCATGACCACTCTGGGAACCGTGCTCGGCATCGGTGCCCTGGTGGCCACGATCGGCTTCGCCGAGACCACCGCCGGTCAGATCGCGAGCCAGTTCGACGCGGTGGCACAGACCACAGTTCAGGTGACGCCCGCGAAAGCACGCACCGGTGGCGACAAGACCGCTCCCGCCGGCCGGCTCCCGTGGGATGCTCCGGAGCGTGTGATGACGCTGGTCGGTGTCGAGGGTGCCGCGCTCATCAGCGAGGTGAGCCTCGGCTCCGAGACGATCACGGCCGTGCCCATCGTGGATCCCTCCGCCGCGCAGAAAGCGCCGCCGAGCCTCGTTGCCGCATCGGGGGATCTCCTCGCGACACTGCACGCGAAAGTCACCAGCGGGCGCATGTTCGACGCCGGTCATGATCAGCGAGCGGATCGGGTCGCGGTGCTCGGGGCAGGTGCCGCGGAGAGCCTCGGTGTGCTGCGCGTCGACCGTCAGCCCGCTATCTTCATCTCCGGGATTCCGTATGCCGTGATCGGCATCGTGGACGATTTCCAGCGGCGCTCGGACCTGCGGGACGCGGTGATCATTCCGTCGCAGGCCGCATCGGCTGATTTCCGCCTGGGCGCGCCGAGCGAGTTGCAGATTCAGATCGACGTGGGTGCCGGACCACAGGTGGCGAAGCAGGCTCCGCTGGTGCTCGCGCCGAACGCGCCCGAGACGCTGGAAGCAGCCGCGCCGCCCGCGCGATCGTCGCTGGCGGGCAATGTGCAGGCTGACGTGAACTTCGTCTTCCTGATCCTCGGTGGCATCGTGCTGCTGGCCGGTGCCCTCGGCATCGCGAACGTCACACTGCTGAACGTGATGGAGCGGGTCGGGGAGATCGGCCTGCGCCGCGCCGTAGGGGCGACGAGGCGCCAGATCGCCACGCAGTTCATGGTGGAGTCGGTGATCATCGGTCTGCTCGGCGGATTGATCGGCGCGAGCGTCGGCGTGTTCGCCATCGTGATCGTCTCGCTCACGCAGGGCTGGACTCCGGTGGTGCAGCCCTGGGTGGCCATCGGCGGCGCGCTGCTCGGTGCCGTCGTGGGGTGGCTCGCAGGCGCATATCCTGCCGGTCGCGCCGCACGCATCGAACCTGTCGCCGCGCTGCGCGGATCCTGACGGTGTGCGCCGGTCCCCGCGGACCGGCGCACACCGTCCTCCCGGATGCCTCGCCGCTCGGCGCGGGGCGAAGAGGGCGGGCACAGCGCCGCTAGACTTTTCTGAGCGCGATTCATGCGCGAGCACGGGAGATTCGGTGGCGAACAAGGCGATGACGGGCAAAAGCCAGCAGGACGGCGATGTGCTGATGGGGCCCACGGGGCGTCCCTATCACGGCTTCCCGACACCTCCGAAGCTGGACCAGCACGGTCCGGCACGCATCATCGCGCTGTGCAACCAGAAGGGTGGCGTCGGCAAGACGACCACTACCATCAGCTTGGCTGCCGCGCTCGCCGGCTACGGCCGCAAGGTGCTGGTCGTGGACTTCGACCCGCAGGGCGCGCTGTCGGCCGGTCTCGGTGTTCCGACGCACGACATCCCCACGATCTATGACCTGCTGCTGGACCCGAAGCGCGACGCGCACGATGTGATCACGGCCACACAGGTCGAGAACCTCGAGATCATGCCGGCGAACATCGACCTGTCAGCAGCCGAGGTGCACCTCGTCAACGAGGTGGCGCGCGAGACCATCCTGTCGCGCGTGCTGCGGCAGGTGTCACGCGAGTACGACGTGATCCTGGTGGACTGCCAGCCGTCGCTGGGCCTGCTCACCGTGAACGCGCTGACCGCGAGCCACGGTGTGCTGATCCCGCTGGAGTGCGAGTTCTTCGCGCTGCGCGGTGTGGCTCTGCTCATCGAGACCATCGACAAGGTGCGCGACCGCCTCAACCCCGACATCAGGCTCGACGGTGTGCTGGCGACCATGTACGACCCGCGCACGCTGCACTCGCGTGAGGTTCTCGAGCGCGTGGTCGAGGCATTCGGACACGACGTGCTGGAGACGGTCATCGGTCGCACCGTGAAGTTCCCGGACGCATCGGTGGCGGGCATGCCCATCACCGAGTTCGCGCCGGAGCACCCCGCGGCACAGGCCTATCTCCGACTGGCGCGTGAGCTGGTCGAGCGTGGCGCCGTCGCCTGAGCCTGGTGAGCTTGCCACCTCGGCTGAGGTGGCTGCGGCCGTTCGGGCTGTGCAGGCGTCCGAGATGACGGATGCGGAGGGCGATTCCTCTGTGGTCGTCGCTTCTGCGATCGTTGCGGACTCGGGGCTGGGTGACACGTCGGATGCGGACCCGGCTGTTGGAACGAGCGAAGCAGATGCGCCGAGCGGATTCCGCGTCTCCCTGTCGAACTTCGACGGGCCGTTCGACCTGCTGTTGAACCTGATCTCGGCTCACGAGGTCGATATCACCGAGGTGTCGCTGAGCACCGTCACCGACGAGTTCATCGCCTATCTGCGCGATCTCGATGATCCCTCCGAGCTGGATCAGGCAAGCGAGTTTCTCGTGGTCGCGGCGACACTGCTCGACATGAAGGTCGCGGGCCTGCTGCCGCAGGGCGAGCTGGTGGATGCGGAGTCGGTCGCCCTGCTGGAGGCTCGGGATCTGCTGTTCGCGCGGCTGCTGCAGTACCGCGCGTTCAAGGAGGCGTCGCAGTGGTTCGCTGCGCATCTGGATCGTGAGTCTCGTCGCCACGCGCGCGCCGTCCGACTGGACGAGAAGTACCGCGCCCGCGTCCCCGAGTTGATCTGGACCGCGACGCTGGACGACTTCGTCGCGACGGCGTTGATCGCCTTCGCGCCGCGAGCGATCCCCACGATCGGTCTCGACCACCTGCACGCGCCGCTCATCTCGATCCGCGAGCAGGCCGCGATCGTAGTGATGCAGCTGCGCAGTCGGGAGCAGATGTCGTTCCGCGAGCTGGTTGCGGATGCCGACGGCCCCGGCGTCGTCGTCGCCCGATTCATCTCGATTCTCGAGCTGTACCGGCACGCGGCGATCACCTTCGAACAGCTCGAACCGCTCGGAGAGCTCACCCTGCGGTGGGTGGCTGAGACCTGGTCCGATGAGACCCTTGCCGCACTGGGAGCCGACTATGACCGATGACCTCACCGATGTTCCGGCTGCCGTCGCAGAGCCGGAGGATCGTCCGCTGACCGATGCGGAGATCGCGCAGCGCATCGAGGCGATCCTGCTGATTGTGGAGGAGCCACAGTCGATGGTGAGTCTCGCGGCCGCAGTCCAGGCGCCCACCGCCGCGGTCCGCCGCGTGATCCGTGCTCTGGCGGCCGACTACGACGGAGAGAGCGGTGGGACGCGCCGGGGCTTCGAACTGCGCGAAGTGGGAGGCGGCTGGCGCTTCTACGTGCGAGCCGAGCACGACGACATGGTCTCCGACTACGTCAACGCGCAGGCGCCGTCGCGACTGTCGCAGGCAGCGCTGGAGACCCTCGCCGTGATCGCCTACAAGCAGCCCGTGACGCGCAGCCAGGTGGCGTCGATCCGTGCCGTCAACGTCGATGGTGTGGTGCGCACGTTGGTCGCACGAGGCCTGATCACCGAGTTGTTCACCGATTCCGAGACCGGCGCGATCAACTACGGCACGACCGACGCGTTGCTCACCTATCTCGGAATCAACTCGCTGGATGAGCTGCCGCCGATCTCTCCGCTGTTGGACGACGGCGCTGACGGATTCGACGGCGTGATCGCATAGGTCGAGAATGGACATGCGATCCTCACGCGGGGATGGCTTGCTGACGTGAATGAGATGACTGACGAATGAACACGACCGACGACACGAGTGACGACAACCGGGTGCGACTGCAGAAGGCGCTGGGCAACGCCGGAGTGGCGTCGCGCCGCGTGGTGGAGGACATGATCGTCGCGGGTCGCATTCGCGTGAACGGTGAGGTCATCACCGAGCTCGGCTCGCGCGTCAATCCCGAGACCGACCTCATCGACGTTGACGGTACGGCCATCCAGCTCGACACCACCAAGCGGTACGTCATGCTGAACAAGCCGACCGGCGTGGTCAGCTCGATGAAAGACGAGCAGGGCCGCACGGACCTGCGCGCGTTCACGACCGACTGGGAGGAGCGCCTCTACAACGTTGGTCGGCTGGACGCCGAGACCAGTGGCCTCCTCGTGCTCACGAACGACGGCGACCTCGCGCACGTGCTGGCGCACCCGTCGTTCGGCGTGACCAAGGTGTACATCGCCAAAGTGCGCGGTGAAGTGCTCCCGCGCACGATCGCACAGCTGACGAAGGGGATCGAGCTGGAGGACGGGTTCATCCAGGCCGACAAGGCGCGACTGCTCGACTCGTCCCGCGGTTCCAGCCTGGTGGAGCTGACCCTGCACTCCGGGAAGAACCGCATCGTGCGCCGGATGATGGCGGCCGTGGAACACCCCGTCACCGAGCTCGTGCGTCGGCAGTTCGGTCCGCTGCACCTCGGGCCGCTGCCCATCGGCAAGGCGCGCGAGCTCACCGCCGCCGAGCGCGGCGCGCTGCTCACCATCGCGCGTGAGGCGAAGAGCTGACTCTCGGAGGCACGACAGTCATCCGGGTGTCCTGAACGCAGGAGCATGCGGTGGATCCATGACGCATTCGTCGATCCGCTCATGGATTCGACCCATGTTCATGGATTCACCGCAGGTTCCGGGGACTGAAGTTCCCAGGCGGCGACGCCCGCGCCCGGTAGACTGGTTCGTCGGTGTGCCCCGCGCCGTCCCCGCCCCTGAACTGGAGTTATCGTGACCGATCCCGCGACCCGCGTCGCATCGCGCCTGTCGGGCACCGTCCGCATCGTCGGTGCGGGGCTGCTCGGTGCGAGCATCGGTCATGCGCTTCGTCTCACCGGCGTCGATGTCGCGCTGACCGACACGTCGCCGGCGCAGCTGCGCCTCGCGGTGGACTACGGGGCCGGACGAGCCGCCGCGGCGGATGACCAGCCCGCGCTCGTCGTGGTCGCGGTGCCGCCAGATGTGGTGGCCGACGTGATCGAGGCAGAGCTCGCCGCCTACCCGCAGGCGGTCGTCACCGACGTCGCCAGCGTCAAGCTGCAGCCGTACCTCGAGCTTCGCGCTCGCGGTGTCGACCTGTCGCGCTACATCGGCTCCCACCCGTTGGCCGGACGAGAGCGCGGGGGAGCGATCTCCGCTCGCGCCGACATCTTCACCGGACGTCCGTGGGTGGTCTGCCGCGACAGCGAGACCTCGCGCGATGACCTGGTGCTCGTCGAGTCTCTGGCGCTGGAGCTCGGAGCGACGCCGCTCGAGATGACGCCCGAGGAACACGACCGCGCCATCGCGCTGACGTCGCACGTTCCGCAGCTGGTCGCCTCTCTGCTTGCCGGTCGATTCCGCAGCGTCGATGAGGGGCTTCTTCAGCTCGCCGGCCAGGGCGTGCGCGACACCACGCGCATCGCCGCCTCCGCGCCGGAACTGTGGGTGCAGATTCTGAGTGCGAACGCGGGTGAGGTGGTCGACGTTCTCGATCAGCTCGCAGGCGATCTCACCGCGGTGGCTGACGCGCTGCGTTCTCCTGACGTTCCCGGTGCTCGGCGCGAGATCGCCGAGACCATTCGTCGCGGCAACGAGGGCGTCGAGCGCCTCCCCGGCAAGCACGGGCAGTTCCGCCAGTTCGAGAAGCTGGTGGTCATGGTCGACGACACGGCCGGCCAGCTGGGGCGCCTGTTCGGTGATCTCGGTGAACTCGACATCAACGTCGAAGACCTGCGCCTTGAGCATTCGCCGGGGGCGCAGTTCGGTCTTGCGGAGATCAGCGTGGACCCGTCGATCGTGCTGCGGGCGACGGCCGGGCTCGAAGAGCGGGGCTGGCGGATTGCGAGCATGAATGACTGAGCACATGGCAGACACCCGCGGACCGTTCATCATCGCGATCGACGGACCCGCCGGATCCGGGAAGTCGAGCGTCTCGAAGGAGATCGCTCGTCGGCGCGGCTACGGCTACCTCGACACCGGCGCCGCGTATCGTGCGCTGGCGTGGCTCGTGCTGGAGCGCGGGGGCGACACGGACGATGCCGCGGCCGTGCGTGCGGCGGCTGACGGCTTCGCGCCGGTGATCGGCCTCGACCCGGACGAGCGACAGGTGTCCGTGGAGGGCACCGACGTCACCGCGGCGATCCGTGACCCGCGCGTGTCCGCCGCGGTCAGCGGTGTGGCGCGGATCCCCGAGATCCGGACCTATCTTAACGCGATGTTCCACGACATCGTGGCATCGTCGGGCCGCACGGCCGTGACGATCGAGGGGCGCGACATCACCACGGTGGTCGCGCCCGATGCGCCGGTGAGGATTCTCCTCACGGCGTCGCCCGAGGTGCGCGCCGCGCGCCGGAGCAAGGAGCTGGTGGGCGAGGATGCTGCTTCGGTGGCCGCCGCCCTGCACAAGCGGGACGCGTCGGATGCTGCCGTCGTGGACTTCTTCGAGGCGGCTCCCGGTGTCGAGGTGGTCGATTCCAGCGACCTCGACTTCGAACAGACCATCGCTGCGGTGCTATCCGTGGTGGACCGCAGGAGCGGAGAGACAGATGTCGACTGAAGAATATGAAGGCGGGCCTGACCAGCTCGAGGAGAAGCTCGCGAGCATGGACGAGGAGCTCATCGAGGCGCGCGCGGCGACCCTGCGCTCCAGCCTCGAGGAGTACGACCTCGACGAGGAGGATGCGGCTCTGCTGCAGACCGTCTTCGTTGACGAGAACGGGATGGAGTACTCGCCCGCGCTGCCGGTGGTCGCCATCGTCGGTCGTCCGAACGTCGGCAAGTCGGCGCTGGTGAACCGCATCCTCGGTCGTCGCGAGGCTGTTGTGGAGGACACCCCGGGTGTCACGCGTGACCGTGTTACCTACAAGGCCGAATGGCTGGGTCGTCGCTTCTCGCTGGTGGACACCGGTGGGTGGGAGCCCGACGCTCGCGGCATCGACGCTTCTGTGGCGGCGCAGGCCGAGATCGCGATCGACCTCGCGGACCTCGTGCTGTTCGTCGTCGACGCGATGGTGGGCGCCACGTCCACCGACGAGCACGTCGTGAAGCTGCTACGCAAGTCGGGCAAGCCGGTGTTCGTTGTCGCCAACAAGATCGACGACGCCCGTCAGGAGCCCGAGGCCGCCGCCCTCTGGAACCTCGGTCTCGGTGAGCCGTATCCGGTGTCGGCTATCCACGGTCGAGGTGTGGCCGACCTGCTGGATAACGTCATGAAGAAGCTGCCGGAGGTGTCCGCGGTCGCCAAGCAGGAGATCGGCGGCCCGCGTCGCGTCGCCATCCTGGGTCGTCCGAACGTGGGAAAGTCGTCGCTGCTGAACAAGGCGGCCGGCGAAGAGCGCGTGGTCGTCAACGACCTCGCCGGCACCACGCGTGACCCGGTGGATGAGATCGTCGAGCTCGGCGGCAAGCTGTGGCGCTTCGTCGACACCGCCGGTATTCGCCGTCGCGTGCACCTGTCGCAGGGGGCCGATTTCTACGCGTCGCTGCGCACGTCCGCCGCGCTGGAGAAGGCCGAAGTCGCGGTCGTCGTCCTCGACGTCTCCGAGCCGATCAGCGAGCAGGACGTCCGCATCATCGATTTGGTGCTGGAGTCGGGCCGTGCCCTGGTGCTCGCGTACAACAAGTGGGACCTCCTGGACGACGAGCGTCGCCGCTACCTGGAGCGCGAGATCGAGCAGGATCTGGCGCATGTCGCCTGGGCTCCGCGGGTGAACATCTCCGCGCGCACCGGTCGTCACCTGGAGAAGCTGGTGCCCGCTCTCGAGCTGGCTCTGGACTCGTGGGACACCCGCATCCCGACCGGAAAGTTCAACGCGTTCCTGTCGGAGCTCGTGGCCGAGCACCCGCACCCGCTGCGCGGCGGCAAGCAGCCGCGCATCCTGTTCGGCACGCAGGTAGCGACGCGTCCGCCGACATTCGTGCTGTTCACGACGGGCTTCCTGGACCCCGGCTACCGCCGCTACATCCAGCGCCGCCTCCGCGAGCTTTACGGCTTCGAGGGTTCGCCCATCGTCGTCAACATGCGCGTGCGCGAACGCCGCCAGCGCTGAGTTGGTGCAGAACCGCCCCGGGGAATCCGGGGCGGTTTGGTGTTTCTGCCGGGAGGACGGTTCGCGGCTGCGCACCTCCGTGCTGACCGCGGGCAGTGAGACGAGGTGGCTGTCCACCTCCGGCCGCTGAGCGAGCGCAGCGAGACGAGTGGCTTCGTGGGTTGTGCTGGATCGGCTCGCCCGGGTTTCTGGAGAGCGCCGCGAGACGAGTCACCTGACTTGAGCGCTCCGGGGTCCGTCCGCCTCCGGCCGCTGAGCGAGCGCAGCAAGACGAAGTAGCTTCGTTAGCTTTCCGGGATCCGCTCGATCCAGTGTCTGGCAAGGCAGCGAGATGAGCCATGCGACTTGAGCGCTCCGTGGTCCTTCGCCTCCGGCCGCTGAGCGAGCGGAGGGGAGACCAAGCGTGGCCAGACGAGGCGGATGCGCGGGCTGGCTCAGCACTATTCCGCCACGCCGTGCGTCATCGGACGCAACGCGGGGCGCCTTCACGGGCCCGCCGCGCGCCGGGTGTGCGAGTCTGGAGGGGTGACGATCGTGCCCCCAACCCCCGGTGAACCGCGTCGACCGCAGGGGCCGCGTGATCCGGGCGATGCGTGGGTTGTCGCGGAAGACGGCACGAAGTACTGGGGCGCCTTCGGCGCTGCGGGTCTGCTGGCCGTCGATGAGGTGCGCGGCGTGCTGCTCCAGAAGCGCGTCGAGTGGAGTCATTTCGGCGGCACGTGGGGAATCCCGGGTGGGGCGCTGCACCTGGGTGAGGACGCTGTCACCGGCGCGTTGCGGGAATCACAGGAGGAGGCAGCGGTACCGCCCGGTGCCGTCCGTCCGCTGCTGACCCGTGTTCTTGATCTCGAGATCTGGCAGTACACAACCCTCGTCGCGACGGTCGAAGAGCCGTTCGTTCCCGAGATCGCCGATCCCGAGAGCTTGGAACTGCGCTGGGTTCCGCTCGATCAGGTCGAGAATCTCCCGCTGCATCCTGGCTTCGGAGCCGCCTGGCCCGAGCTTCGTCGGCTGTTGGACCTCCGTCCCGTGATCGTCGTCGATGTCGCGAACGTCGTCGGTTCCGTGCCGAACGGCTGGTGGAAGGATCGTGCTGGAGCATCGGCGCGAGTCCTGGAGCGGCTCGCGCGGCTCGCGTCCGAGGGAATCGCGGGCGATCGCTTCGGCGAGCCTGATGTGCGGTGGTTCCCGTGGATCGTCGCGGTCCTCGAGGGTGAGGCGCGCGCCGCGCAGGATGTTGATGGCATCACCGTGATGCGCGCTGATGGCTTGGGCGATGAGGCCATTGTGGCCGCCGTTGCGCTCGCAGGTCATGAGGAGGATCTGCCGCCGCGCGTGACAGTGGTGACGAGTGATCGTGAGCTGCAGGATCGGGTGTCGGCGTTGGGCGCGACCCCGCGTGGTGCGCAATGGATCACGGAGCTGCTGGGGGAGTAGCGCTCGACCGTCTGGTCCTCTGATCTGCCCTGACGAGGCGTCCCGGCCGCCCCCGAGCCGTGCGCGGTGCTCTGAGATGAGGATAATCGCGCCAAGCGATGGCGAAATGGCGGGATACGTCCTCGCCTCGACGAAATATCCTCGTTTCGAGACGACCGTCGCGCGGAGGTTCGACAGTTGCGGCGAACAGCCCGATGCCACCTTGCGGCGTCCCCGTTCAGCCGGCAACCCCGGACTGGCAAAGAATTCTGGACGGCGAGGTCCCGCAGAGACCAGAGGGTCTCGGTCAAACCGAACCGATCCGCCGCGACGGCAGCATCACGATCGTCGTTCCACGTTCCTCGACGTGTGGCGCGTTCGAAGACGGAGGGTGCGGTCGTCACCACCCGCGATGATCACAGCGTTGCGCGGGCAGCACTGTGCTTGGTCGCGGGACCCGTGACACTCCGTCGACAGTTGGTCGCGAAGCTGTCGCCGTCCTACTCGTCGTCCTATTCGTCGTCGAGCTCGTCGAGGTCTCGCCCGCGCAGCCGGTCGATATCCCGACGTTCCCGTTTCGTGGGTCGTCCCGCGCCGCGGTCGCGTTTCGCGAAGACCCCAATCTCGCTGGCACTGGGGCGCGGTGGCGTACGGTCTTCGATGGCGAGTGCCGCGAGGGGTGCGCCGACGCGTTTCCTGATGAGCTGGCGGACCACGAGGATACGGTCGAACCCTTCGATGCGGATGCGAACTTCGTCGCCGATACGTACTTGTTGGGCTGCCTTCGCGCGTTCGCCGTTGAGTCGGACGTGGCCGGCTCGGCATCCTGCGGTGGCGGCAGAGCGGGTCTTGTAGACGCGGACCGCCCAGAGCCAGCTGTCGACGCGTGCGCTGTCGCTCATGCAGCTGCCGCGTTCTGCCGGCGGCGGAGGGCGGCGAGCGCTCCGGCGGCGATGAGGCCCTGTCCGAGGGTGTAGGTGAACATGATGGCGGCGTCCGTGATCGGTGGAGTGAGTTCGGGCAGGAACAGCATGAACGCAAGGATCGTGTCGGAGGCGAGGAAGAACAGCGCACCGACGAGCACCATCGGCGAGCACCGGGTGGCGAATGCCGCGGTGAGCCCCAGCACGATGCCGTAGGCCGCGACAGCAACGGCGAGTTCCTTCGCGGCCGGTGCGATCACGATGACCATCGCCGCCCACCACACAATCAGCAGCGCTGCTGCGAGCGAGAACTTCCGCACGCGGAGGTGGCGCCAGAAGAGAGCGATGTAGGCGAGGTGCGCGATGCCGAAGAACGCCAGCATCATCGGCAGCGTGGGGAGGAACGGGACGAAGACGCCTGCTCCGTCGCCGAGCCACGAGAAGAGGATTGCGGCGAGCAGCAGCGCGATCGGCGCCGTGGCGCGGAGTCCACGGGCACCCACGAGCACCGCAAAAGCGAGGAGCGGCATGAGGCCGAGCTTCGTCGGGGTGGCGAGGGCGTCGTTGTGGAAGGCGAGGGCGATGACGTGAACCGTGGAGAGCGCGATGAAGGGAAGGAAGGCCCAGCGAGGGACACGGCGAGCGGCTGTGCGGCTGCGTGCCCGTCGTGAGCTCTTTGCGGGAGTCACGGTGGCCGCGCTCGTGGTTTCGATCGGGCTGCCGTCTTGCGGGCGACTTTCCGCGACATCGCTCGCGTCATCTGCTGGTGCTTCGCGATCTTCGGCGTCGGGCTGGTCCTGGTTCACAGCAGTCTCGGTCCCTTTGTGAGCTGAGTCGTTCTCGGCGCGGTGCTGGTCCTGCTGCTTGTCAGTCTGCTCAGCGTCGGGGGAACGGCTGTCCAACGGCGGCCTCCTCTGGTGGATGTCCCTTCATCGTAGGGTCGTCATGTGGCGGCCACCGGGAGCGACAGGGTCATCACTGCGCGTCCGTTTGAGGGCCGACTGGCGACGGAGAATCCGCTCTCCTCGAACATCGCGAGCGTGCCGTGGAAGAGTTCGCTGGCGGAGCGCTTCACCTCCGTGGTGTCCACCGGATACCCCTCGATCACGCGGGCGCCGTGGTCTTGCGCATATTCGATCGCGGCGTCCAGTAACAGGTGCGCGAGTCCGATCCCGCGGTGATCGCGCCGGATCACGAAACAGGTGACGGCCCACACCGTCGGATCGTCGAGCGGTTCTGGGCTGCCAGAGGTAACCAAGCGTGTCCGTGCAATGCGGGCCTGCAGTGTCCGCGGACCGACGCGCACCCACCCTGCGGGAACGTTGTCGACGTAGGCGATGAGCCCGGGGGAGACGGGCGCGCCGAGCTCCTCTTCGAAGCGGACCTCCTTGTCAGCGCGTGTGAGGGAGCGGAACTCCGCGTTCGGCATCGTCCACCACTGGCACTGGCAACTGGGTCCGTCGCCGCCTCCCGTGATGGCATGTTGGACGTCTGCGAATCGCTCCGCGCTCGCCGGTTCGATGGTGATGTTCGCCATGTTCTGCACCCTACGCCGACCCTCCGACACGCGCGACCGCCTCGGTTCGCGACTGCCCTCCCGAGCGGGTAGGATGGTGGAGTTGCCTCCGAGGAGGCAAGAAAACTGAACAACGGGCTGTGGCGCAGCTTGGTAGCGCACTTGACTGGGGGTCAAGTGCGGTAGCGGCTGGTTCAGCCTGAAAAATGAACAACGGGATGTGGCGCAGCTTGGTAGCGCACCTGACTGGGGGTCAGGGGGTCGCAGGTTCAAATCCTGTCATCCCGACACAAAAGCCCAGGTGAGAGCATGTTTCTCGCCTGGGCTTCGTCGTTCGCGTTCGAGGGTTTATGGGGACCTTCGTGGACTGGGTTCCGTTGCGTCGCGATGTCCACGAGTGGGTGCGTTGCCACGCGCCGGGACACAGCCGGGACACTGGCGCCCCATTTGCGGCTCGTGCGGCGGATCACCGGTGCGGTGAGGTCCGCGTCGCGGCCGAGGTCCGGGAGGGCGTTGTCCGCTGTTCTTGGGCGTCGAGGAATGCGTTCGCCTGCTCTGCGGCGGAGGCGAGGTGGCGGGTGTCGGGGTGCAGGTAGCCGCGGGTGGTCTCGATGGATTTGTGTCCGAGGATGCGTTGCAGCACGTGCAGGGGGATGCCCGCGTCGGCCATCCAGGTCGCGCCGGTGTGGCGGAGTCCGTGTCTGGTGAGTGAGGGCAGTCCGAGCTCGGTGACGAGGTCGTCCCATTTGGTCGCGTCGCGCACGCTCGCTGTGGTGAGGACGCCGCCTCTGGGGCCGCGCAGCAGTCGCTCGTCGGGCTCGCGCTCTGCCGTCAGGCGCTCCAAGACTGGCTTAAGCGCGTTCAGGATCGGGACCGGACGCGCCGCCCGTCCCTTGGTCTGCTTAGTGACCAGGCCACCGGATCCGGGGTAGGTCTGCCGTTCGATGGTCACGATGTTCGTCTCCGAGTTGACGTCGCCCACGCGGAGCCCGGCGATCTCGGAACCTCGGGAGGCGAGGAGTGCGCAGAGCATGACGAAGTCCGAGTAGCTCTGGTGCACCTGTGCGCATGCTTCGGCGAGCCGGTTCAGCGTGGCGAGGTCGGGCAGGGCGTGGGCGCGCGGTGAGGTGTGTTCGGCGGGGATGATGAGGGCGGATTTGCCGAGGCTGCGTCGGGATCTGTTGCGGGCTGGGTTGCTGGCGAGCACGTCGT
This sequence comes from Microbacterium sp. ZW T5_56, assembly GCF_044987425.1. Lineage (NCBI taxonomy): Bacteria > Bacillati > Actinomycetota > Actinomycetes > Micrococcales > Microbacteriaceae > Microbacterium > Microbacterium sp. ZW T5_56. Next base: position 44,873 of record NZ_JBJDRI010000033.1, read on the forward strand.
CGCGTACGGCCTCGTCGAGCACGCGTACGAGTGGTGCGATGCTGTTTTTGATTGTCGAGGCGGAGTGCACCTTCTCCCAGTCGTCGATGGTGCGATCGATCATCCCGGCCGTGATCTGCGAGAGCGGCAAGTGACCGAGTGCGGGGAGCACGCGCAGACGCAGGCCGACCTTGTAGCCGTCGGCGGTCGAGGTCGGGTCCAGGCCTCGCGTCCACCGGTCTCCGATGGTCGCCAGGTAGTCCGCGAAGGTGATGCGGCGGTCGATGCCTATCTCCGAGGACTTCAGCAGATCGCTGAAGAACGCCTCGGCGGCTTCCTCGTCGGGTACGACGAGTGCGCGTACGATGCGCCGTCGGGTCTGCGGGTCGATCCAGCGCGCCCGTGCCCGGATGCCGGAGGCGCGGTACTCGAGGTCGGTGGTGACCTTCACCCCGAAGGGAGGGACGGCTGGGGCGCTTTCAGCTGTGCTCATCGGCGGAGAGCGACGCGAGCCACGTCTCGACAGCGTCGAGGCGGTACCGGGTGATCCCGCCCATCCGCAGGAACGGCGGTCCCTTCTTGTCGGTGCGCCACCGCGACAACGTCGCCTCCGAGACCTTCAGGTAGGCGGCGACCTCCCGGCTGTCGAGCAGCGGCGACACTAGTGGCGTCTCGGTGATCGTCTCGCTCATGGTCGGTCGCTCCAGTCGGTGTTCACGATCTCCTGGATCGTCGCGTCCTGCTCCTGCTGCCGGGCGCGGATCTGTTCCTCCACGAATGCGAGGAAGTCCTCGGTGCGCTCGGTCACGGGCCGGTCGGTGGTGTCGGGCTCCGCCCAGCTCTCGGCTTCACCACCGGGCCAAGGGGTGATACGGGTGGGCCGGTCGCGGTCCAGGCGGGTGCCGGAGATAGTGACCCAATCGCGGAGCCGTTCGCGGGCGAGGCTGAAATCGTGGTGCCAGGCGAGGGCCTGGTTGCCCTTGGCTTGCGGGTCGTAGCTGAACAGCCAGTGCTGGCGGAGCGCGGACAGCTCCCAGAGCAGCTCGGGGTGGCGGTGCCACATCGGCGGGATGATCTGGGCGGGCAGTCCGTACTCGTGTCGGAGCCAGTCGACCCAGGCGTTGAGCTCGAGCAACTCGTGCTCCAGGTCCTCGGGTGGCAAGTTCCGCCAGTTGATCGGCCGCGGCACCTCGCCGAGGACGTCGTTGATGTGCTGGGTGTACTGCTCCTCGAAGATGCGGCGTACCTCGTCGCCGGGATCGTCCGAGAGCGGCACCTCCGGGTCAGTCGTGTCGGGCATCGCGATCCTTCATCCACGGTGGGAACGGGGGAAGGGTGCCGCCGGCGGGTGGCTGCGGGGCCGCCGGCGGCACCCGGCTCATCGGG
>NZ_JBJDRI010000034.1:0-46227 GCF_044987425.1 Microbacterium sp. ZW T5_56
AACCGGCCTCAAACAACGCTACCGCCGTGGCACGCTGGTCATCGGAAAGCGAACTGCGTGGATGCATGAAACTGCTCCCTGAATGTCAGAACTGAATTCATCAGTCCAACTTCCAGGGAGCAGTTCACCTGTCCGCACCCCCTCTTCTCGATGGGTCTCAGCGCGTCTCGAGCTGCTCGGCGACGAGGAACGCGAGCTCCAGGGACTGCATGTGGTTCAGACGCGGGTCGCAGAGCGACTCGTAACGCGTGGCCAGCGTGGCCTCGTCGATCATCTCGGAACCACCCAGGCACTCGGTGACGTCGTCGCCGGTGAGCTCGACGTGGATGCCACCCGGGTGGGTGCCGACGGCGCGGTGCACCTCGAAGAAGCCGCGAACCTCGTCCACGACGTCGTCGAAGCGACGCGTCTTGTATCCGGTGGGCGTGGTGATGCCGTTGCCGTGCATCGGGTCGGTGACCCACAGCGGCGTCGCACCGGAGTCCTTCACGGCCTCCAGCAGCGGCGGCAGCGCGTCGCGGATCTTGCCCGCACCCATGCGTGTGATGAACGTCAGGCGGCCCGGCTCGCGCTCGGGGTCGAGCTTGTCGATCAGCGCCAGCGCCGTCTCCGGCGTGGTGGTGGGGCCGAGCTTCACCCCGATCGGGTTGCGGATCTTCGAGAAGTAGTCGACGTGCGCGCCGTCCAGCTCACGCGTGCGCTCGCCGATCCACAGGAAGTGACCCGAGGTATTGTACGGCGTACCGGTGCGGGAGTCGATACGCGTGAGCGGCGCCTCGTAGTCCATTAGCAGGCCCTCGTGGCCCGTGTAGAAGTCCACCCGACGCAGCTCGTCGAAGTCGGCGCCCGCCGCCTCCATGAACTTGATCGCCCGATCGATCTCGTTGGCCAGACCCTCGTAGCGCGCGTTGGCCGGGTTCTTGGAGAAGCCCTGGTTCCAGCCGTGCACCTCGCGCAGGTCGGCGAAGCCACCCTGGGTGAACGCGCGGATCAGGTTCAGCGTGGACGCCGCCATGTGGTAACCCTGCAGCAGGCGCTGCGGATCGGCGGTGCGAGAGCCCTCGGTGAAGTCGTAGCCGTTGACGATGTCGCCACGGTAGGCGGGCAGCGTGACATCGCCACGGGTCTCCACGTTGCTGGAGCGCGGCTTGGCGAACTGTCCGGCCATACGGCCCATCTTGATGACGGGCATGGAGGCGCCGTACGTCAGCACGACGGCCATCTGCAGGATGGTCTTGATGCGGTTCTTGATGTTCTCGGCGTTGGCACCGGCGAAGGTCTCGGCGCAGTCGCCACCCTGCAACAGGAAGGCCTCACCGGCGGCGGCGCGACCGAGGCGATACTTCAGGTCGTCGACCTCGCCCGCAAACACGAGCGGGGGGAACGAGGCAAGCTGCGTGGAAGCGGCGGCGACGGCATCTGCGTCGGGCCACTCCGGCTGCTGCTTGATGGGAAGCGAGCGCCACGAATCCAGATCTGCAAGGGACATCCCTCGATCGTATCGTTCCCGCGAGGGGCCTCAGACCACCGTGACGCCCGGCATCGATCGCCGCTCAGGAGGCGGGCTTCAGGCGGTCCTTCACGGTCGACGCATAGACGTCTTCATAGGTCTGCTCGCCCAGTTGCTGGATGGCCACCATGATCTCGTCGGTGATGCTGCGCAGGATGTACCGGTCCGATTCCATGCCCTCGAATCGCGAGAAATCCAGCGGCTCTCCGATCACCACGCCCACCCGCATGATGCGCGGCATGCGCCGTCCGATGGGCATCATGGTGTCCGTGTCGACCATCACCACCGGGATGACGGGAACACGCGCCTCCAGCGCCATGCGGGCGATTCCGGTGCGCCCACGGTACAGGCGGCCGTCGGGGCTGCGGGTGCCCTCCGGGTAGATCCCCAGCAGGTCACCGCGACCCAGCACCTGCAGCCCGGTGTTCAATGACGCCTCAGAGGCCTTTCCCCCGGAGCGATCGATCGGCAGCTGCCCGGTTCCGATGAAGAACAGCTTGGTGAGCCAGCCCCTGATGCCCTTGCCGGTGAAGTAGTCGCTCTTGGCGAGGAAGGTGACGGGCCTGTCCAGCATCAGCGGCAGGAAGATCGAGTCGGCGAACGAGAGGTGATTGCTCGCGAGGATGGCGGCTCCTGAGGCCGGGACGTTTCGTCGACCGGTGATCCAGGGCCGGAACACGGCCTTGACCACAGGCCCGATGACCACGTACTTCAGGAACCAATAGATCACTCGCTGCCCTCCCTGGCGAGATCGGCGACGCCGATCACACCGGCGTCATTGACCAGCTGGGCGATGGTGAAGTCCCCACCCGGGCGGTTGCCGTGCGCCGGCAGATACTGATGATAGGCCTCGCGCATGGGAGCGAGAAGAACTTCGCCGAGCTGCGACACGCCGCCGCCGATGACGAACACGGCGGGATCGAATGCGGCCGAGAACGTGCCGCAGGCCTCACCCAGCGCCGCCGACACGGCGCGCAGCGCCTCGAGGGCTCCCGGGTCGCCCTCCAGCACCAGGCGCGAGATGGTCGCGCCCTCGAGAGATCCTTCCGCGGCGCGGGCTGCGGCGAGTCCTCCGCCGATGCCGCCGGCGTCGGCCAGTTCACCGGCGACGCGCTGCAGCGCGCGCCCGGAGGCGTACTGCTCGACGCAGCCGCGCTGACCGCAGCCGCACATGAGGCCGTCACGCTGGAAGCGCATGTGGCCGAGCTCGGCGGCAGCGCCGAAGCCGCCGCGGAACAGTTCGCCGTTCACGATGACCGCGCCGCCGATGCCGGTGCCGATGGTCAGCATCATGAGGTCTTTGATGCCGCGCCCCGCACCGAAGCGATACTCCGCCCATCCAGCGGCGTTCGCGTCGTTCTCGACGACGACGGGCAGATCGAGCCGCCTCTCCAGGCGCTCCTTCAGCGGCTCATTGCGCCACGCGAGGTTCGCGGCGTAGGTGACCACCGCGCGACCACGATCGATGAAGCCGGCAGCCGCGACCCCGACCGCGCCCACTTCGTGCTCGGTGCGCAGATCTCCCACCATCGCCGCCACGGCATCCTCGATGCCTGCAGAGTTCGCCGGGGTGGGGGTACGTCGCGGCGAGAGCAGTTCACCGTCTTCGGTGACCACGCCGCCCGCGATCTTGGTTCCGCCGATGTCGATGCCGATGGTGAGCACGCGTTCGTGGTCCTTCCCGCGCGCACCCGCGTGCGCACGATCATGAAGTCTACCGAGCGCAGCCGCCGTGATGACGCCGAAGAGCAGCGCGCGGAACCCGGTTTCGCAACTATTGGCACTGGGTTCCAGGTCAGGCAGAACCCGTGCCCTAGAGTGGAGATACGACACCCGCGTCGTATCCACCCGTCCGGTATCGAAGGAGCTGCCGTGGTTGCATTCGAAGTCCCAGCGATCGTTCCCGCCGCCCCGCAGGACAACATCACCGACCTGCTCGAACAGCGTGTCGCGGCCACACCCGATCGCGCACTGTTCTCCGTTCCCGAACAGGGCCGGTGGCGAGACATCACCGCCGCGCAGTTCCGTGAACAGGTCATCGCCCTCGCGAAGGGCTTCGTCGCCGCGGGCCTCGAGCCCGGCGACAAGGTGGGCTTCATCGCCCGCACCACCTACCAGTGGACTCTCGTCGACTTCGCCCTCTTCTACACGGGCGCGGTGATGGTGCCGATCTACGAGACCAGCTCCCCCGCCCAGATCCAGTGGTACATGGAAGACTCCGGCGCCGTCGCCCTCATTGCAGAGAGCGGCGATCACTTCGCACGCTTCGACGAGGTGGCCTCGGAGCTGCCGAACATCCGCACCGTCTGGCAGATGCACCTCGGCGCGCTCGACACCCTCGTCGCCGGCGGCACGGGTGTCACCGATGAGGAGATCGAGCGTCGTCGCACCATCGCGAACGGTGACGACATCGCCACGCTCATCTACACCTCCGGATCCACCGGCCGCCCGAAGGGCTGCGTACTCACACACAGCAACTTCGTGGAGCTCGCACGCAACTCGGCACGCTCGCTCGACGAGGTCGTGCACATGCCGGGCGCCTCCACGGTGCTGTTCATCACCACCGCGCACGTCTTCGCCCGCTTCATCTCCATCCTCGACATCCACGCCGGCGTCCGTACCGGTCACGAGCCCGACACCCGCAACCTGGTGCCCACGCTCGGCTCCTTCAAGCCGACCTTCCTCCTCGCCGTCCCACGTGTGTTCGAGAAGGTGTACAACTCGGCCGAGCAGAAGGCGGAGACCGGCGGCAAGGGCAAGATCTTCCGCGCCGCGGCGGCCGCCGCGATCGAGCACTCGACCCTGCTGGGTGAGGGCAAGAAGATCCCGTTCGGACTGAAGCTGCGCTTCGCGCTGTTCGACAGGCTCGTGTACGCGAAGCTGCGCGAGGCCATGGGCGGCAACGTGAAGTACGCCGTCTCCGGATCGGCACCCCTCGGTGCGCGCCTCGGCCACTTCTTCCACAGTCTCGGCATCCACATCCTGGAGGGCTACGGACTCACCGAGACCACAGCTCCGGCCACGGTGAACCAGGCGACGAAGTCGAAGATCGGTACCGTCGGTCCCGCGCTTCCGGGCGTCGGAATCCGTCTGGGCCAGGACGACGAGATCCAGGTCCGCGGCATCAACGTGTTCAAGGAGTACTGGAACAACCCCGAGGCGACGGCGGCGGCTTTTGACGACGGCTGGTTCAAGACCGGCGACATCGGCTCGTTCGACACGGAGGGCTTCCTCACGATCACGGGCCGCAAGAAGGAGATCCTCGTGACGGCCGGAGGCAAGAACGTCTCCCCCGCGCCGCTCGAGGACGTCATCCGCGCAAACCCGGTCGTGGGACAGGTTGTCGTCGTCGGCGATCAGCGTCCGTTCATCGGCGCTCTCGTCACCCTCGACCCGGAGATGCTGCCCACCTGGCTCGCCAACAACGGCCTGCCGAAGGACATGTCCATCACGGACGCGGCGAAGAACGAGCGTGTCATCGCGGAGGTGCAGACCGCCGTTGATCGCGCGAACAAGAACGTCTCGCGCGCCGAGTCGATTCGCAAGTTCACGATCCTGCCCACGGAGTGGACGGAGGCCAGCGGCCACCTCACCCCGAAGCTGTCGATCAAGCGCAACGTGATCATGTCGGACTTCGCGACCGACGTCGAGGAACTCTACACCGCTCCCGGAGCACAGACCACGAACGTCTCGGTCGCCGGCTGATCAGTTCGCATACGAGTGGCCCGGAGGGTTATCCTCCGGGCCACTCGTATGTTCTCTGTGAACGATCAGAACCAGTCGCTCTCACGCACCTCGCGCATCGCGATCTTGCGATCCTCGGGGGCGAGACGCGAGAGGTAGAGCATGCCATCAAGGTGGTCGGTCTCGTGCTGCAGCGCCTGCGCCATGAGGCCGGTCCCTTCGAGCACGACACGCTCGCCGTCCAGGTCGATGCCCTCCACCCGCGCGTACGGGTGGCGCAGCGCCGGATGCCAGAGCCCGGGGACCGACAGGCACCCCTCGCCCGTGGGCACGGGCTCGCCCTGCACCTCGACGATGACGGGGTTCAGCACGTAGCCGACCTCGCCGTCCACGTTGTAGGAGAAGGCGCGCAGGTTCACGCCGATCTGCGGGGCGGCGACTCCGGCACGGCCGGGTTCGCGCACCGAGTCGAGAAGGTCCTCCACCAGCGAGCGCACGCCGTCATCGATCTCGGTGATCGGCTCGCTCGGCTGCCGAAGAACGGGGTCGCCGAAGAGGCGGATCGGACGAACCGCCATCTCAGGCGCTCGTTCCGCGCAGGCCATTGACCACCAGTGCCGCCAGCTCGCGCGCGGCGATACGGGTCTCCGGCTGCAGGTCACGGAACGTGATCGCGCTGCCGGAGGCGATCATCGGGTCGTACGGAATGCGCACGACCTCGCTCACGCGCGTGCGGAAGTGCTCCTCGACCTCGTTCATCCGCACGACGGGCGCGCCGGCGGAGGTCTGGTTGAGCACGACGATGGCACCGCGGGCGATGTCGGAGAAGCCGTTGGTCTCCAGCCAGGTGAGCGTCTCGGATGCGGCACGAGCCTCGTCGACACTGAGCCCGGCCACGATCACGAGCTGGTCCGCCAGGTCCAGGGTCGCGCCCATCACGGAGTGAACGATGCCGGTTCCGGTGTCGGTGAGGACGATGGAGTAGTACCGGCTCGCGACGTCGGCGACGTGACGGTAGTCGATGTCGCTGAAGGCCTCCGACACACGGGGATCGCTGTCGCTGGCGAGCACGTCCAGGCGCGTCTCGTCCCGCGACACGATGCCGGAGAGATCGTTGTAGCCACGAATCTCGTCGCGCACGCGCACCAGATCTCGGACCGTCTGGGTGCTGGAGCGCGAGATGCGCTCAGCGAGCGTCCCGCGATCGGGGTTCGCGTCCACAGCCACCACGCGGTCGTCGCGGGCGTCGGCGAGTGCCATGCCGATCAGCGTGGTGACGGTGGTCTTGCCGACGCCGCCCTTGCGGGAGAGCACCGGGACGAAGCGCGAACCACCCGTGATCGGTGCGGCGATGCGCGCGGTGAGCGCCTTGCGCTCGCGCGCGCGCTTGCCATCGCCGAGGTTGATGCGCTTGCCGGAGATCGAGTACACGAAGTGCTGCCAGGCGCCCTCGGGCTCGGGCTTCGGCTTGCGATGCGGGTCGAGCAGGCGATCAGCGGTGAGCAGGTCCGGCGTCTCGCGGGACGCGCCCTCACCGACCTCGCCCAGTCGGCGCGGCGCGGGCGTCGTCTCGACGGCACCGGTGCGAACTGTCACGCGCTCCAGGTCGTGGATGTCGCGGTTCTCGGACACGGGATGCTCCTCGACGGCTGCCCGCGGAGCGGGTGCCGAATCAGTCTGGGCGGCGGGTGCAGCGGCGGCGGGAGCCACCGGCGCGGGCTCGGAAGGGGCCTCGCTCGTCACCGCGGGCCCCGTGGTGTCGGACGATGGGGCGGCGGGGGCAGCGGCCGCAGCGATTGATGCATCGACGTGCTCGTCGAGGATCGGGGAGTCGATCTCAGCCGCGTCTTCGCTCGACGCGGAATCTTCGTCAGCCTCCGTGTCCTCCTCGGACTCACCGCTGTCGGGTTCTTCGCCGCTGTCGGGTTCTTCGCCAGCTTCGACGTCGGAAGCCTCATCGGCAGAGTTCACGCCAGCAGCTTCCGCCTCGGACTCATCGCCATGGACGTCGTCGTCGGGTTCGTCATCCGCAGATGTGTCGACAGACTCCGCCTCAGACTCATCCGGGCCCGATTCGACTCCATGGTCGACGGCGTCAGCAGCATCAGCAGCGGACGCGTCCTCGGAGTCTTCGCGCTCGAACTGGTCGGCGGCGGACTCGTCATCCAGCTCATCAGCGTCGGACTCATCGTCCAGCTCATCGGCCTCAGACTCATCGTCCAGCTCATCAGCGACAGACTCAACGTCCGAATCAGCGACAGACTCGTCGTCGGACTCCGCAGCGTCAGACTCGTCTTCAGGCTCCTCAGCACGGACCTCCGAGACATCGAGGGCGGCAGGGACAACAAGGTCGTCTTCGTCTTCGTCTTCGATGATCTCGGCCTCAACGACGTCGATCTCGTCATCGCTCTGCTCGGACATCGGCTCGGACCCGGGCGTCGTCTCGGGCTCGGGCTCGGGTGCCGTCTCGGGCTCGACCTCGGCCTCGGCCTCGGCCTCGGCCTCGACGACACTCTCCTCGACGTCCTCCGCCTCACTGAGGTCGTCCGTGTCAATGACGACCGGGGCGGCATCCTCCTGCTGAGCGGTGACCGTGTCACCGCTCAGCAGTGAGTCGAAGAGGATCGAGATGTCGTCGTCATCCACGACGTCGTCATCGTCCTCGTCCTCCTCGGTCGGCAGAATCACGTTCACGTGCGCCGTGTTCGTGGAGAGCAGACCGAGGTCCGAGGTGTCGATGGCGCCGGTCTCGGCGAGAACGCCGTTCTCCGGCTCGTCGGAGGGCACGTTGATACTGGGATCAGACGTCACTGAAACATCACTTCCGTACTGCTGGCGAGGCTGTCCCGCCCACCCAGGTTACTGGGCGGGCCGGACGACGACCAAAAGATCGCCTGCCTCCACCTGCTGCGTGCTCGAGATCGCGATGCGCTCGATGACTCCGGAAACCGGCGAGGTGATCGCCGCTTCCATCTTCATCGCCTCGATCGATGCGACCGGAGCACCAGCCTCGATGGTGTCGCCCACGGCCGTCTTGATGGTCACGACACCGGAGAACGGAGCCGCCACCTGACCGGGCTTGGATGTGTCGGCCTTCTCCGCCGAGCGCGCCGCAACCTCGATGCTGCGGTCACGCACGAACACCGGGCGCAGCTGGCCGTTGAGCGTCGTCATCACCGTGCGCATACCCTTGGCATCGGCCTCACCGATGGCCTCAAGACCGAAGTACAGGCGGACGCCGCGATCGATCTCCACCACGTGCTCGGCACCGGGCACCAGGCCGTAGAGGTAGTCGGCGGTGTCCAGCACGGACAGGTCACCGTAGACCTCGCGGGTCTCCTCGAAGATGCGGGTGGGTGCCGGGAACAGCAGGGCGTTGAGCATCGCACGGCGCGTGGCCGAGTCACCGTTCAGCGCCGCCTCCTGCTCCGCGGTGATCGGCGTGATGCCGATCTTCACATCGCGCCCCGCCAGCACCTTGGTGCGGAAGGGCTCAGGCCAACCGCCGGGGAGATCTCCCAGCTCGCCTGCCATGAAGCCGACCACCGAATCCGGAACGTCGTACTTCTCCGGGTTCGCGGCGAAGTCCGCGGGATCCGCCTTGACCGCGGCGAGGTGCAGGGCGAGGTCGCCCACCACCTTCGAGGACGGCGTCACCTTGGGCACACGGCCCAGGATCTCGTTGGCGGCCGCGTACATGTTCTCGATGAGCTCGAAGTCATCGGCCAGGCCCAGCGCGATCGCCTGCTGACGCAGGTTGGAGAGCTGACCGCCGGGGATCTCGTGGTGGTACACGCGACCGGTGGGGCCGGGCAGGCCCGACTCGAACGGCGCGTACATGTGGCGCACCGCTTCCCAGTAGGGCTCCAGATCCGAGGCTGCCTGCAGGTCGATCCCGGTGTCACGCTCGGTGTGAGCGAGGGCCGCGACGAGCGCGGACATCGACGGCTGGCTGGTGGTGCCCGACATCGGTGCGGAGGCCACGTCGACGGCATCCGCACCGGCCTGCGCCGCCGCCATGAGGGTGGCGAGCTGGCCGCCGGCGGTGTCGTGCGTGTGCACGTGCACCGGGACGTCGAAGCGCTCGCGCAGTGCGGAGACCAGCTTCGCCGCTGCCGCGGGACGCAGGAGTCCTGCCATGTCCTTGATGCCGATGATGTGAGCGCCCGCGGCGATCATTTGGTCGGCGAGGTTCAGGTAGTACTCGAGGGTGTACAGATCCTCGTTCGGGTTCAGCAGATCTCCGGTGTAGCACAGGGCGGCCTCGGCCACCGCGGTGCCCGTGGCGACGACCGACTCGATGGCCGGACGCATCTGCTCGACGTCGTTCAGCGCATCGAAGATGCGGAAGATGTCGACGCCGGTAGCCGCCGCCTCCCGGATGAACGCGTCGGTCACCTCGGTCGGGTACGGCGTGTATCCGACCGTGTTACGACCACGCAGCAACATCTGGATGGCGACGTTCGGCAGCGCCTCACGCAACTTCGCCAGACGCTCCCACGGGTCCTCGCCCAGGAAGCGCAGTGCAACGTCGTAGGTCGCACCGCCCCAGGCCTCCACCGACAGCAGCTGCGGCAGCATGCGTGCCTCGTAGGGCGCGACGGCCAGCAGGTCCTTGGTGCGCACGCGAGTCGCGAGCAGCGACTGGTGCGCGTCGCGGAAGGTCGTGTCGGTGACGGCGAGCGCGGTCTGCGCGCGCAGCTCCTTCGCGAATCCTTCCGGGCCCAGCTCCTGGAGGCGCTGACGCGATCCGGCCGGAGCGGGCTGCGCCAGGTTGATCTTCGGCAGTTTGACGACCGGGTTCACCGACAGCGGGTTCTCGCCATGGGGCTTGTTCACCGTCGTGTCGACGAGCCAGTTGAGGACCCTGGTACCGCGGTCCTTGGACTCGCGACCGCGCAGCAGCTGGGGGCGCTCGTCGATGAAGGAGGTCGACACGTCGCCGTGGACGAAGTCGGCGTCATCCAGCACGGCCTGCAGGAACGGGATGTTCGTGGACACACCACGGATGCGGAACTCCGCCAGGGCCCGGCGCGCGCGCGAGACAGCGGCCTCGAAATCGCGACCGCGGCAGGTGAGCTTGGCGAGCATCGAGTCGAAGTGCGGGCTGATCTGCGAACCGGCGGCCGTGGTGCCACCGTCGAGGCGGATGCCGGCACCACCGGGCGAACGGTAGGTGGTGATCTTGCCGGTGTCGGGACGGAAGCCCTGCGTCGGGTCCTCGGTGGTGATGCGGCACTGCAGAGCGGCACCGCGCAGGTGGATGTTCTCCTGCTGCAGACCGAGCTCGGCGAGGGTGGCTCCCGAGGCGATCTTCATCTGTGTCTGGACGAGGTCGACATCGGTGACCTCCTCCGTGACGGTGTGCTCCACCTGGATGCGCGGGTTCATCTCGATGAAGACGACCTCACCCGTGCGCGGACCCGCGGTCTCGAGGAGGAACTCGACGGTTCCGGCGTTCTGGTAGCCGATGGACTCGGCGAAGGCGACCGCGTAGCGGTGCAGGTCGTCCTTGATCTCCTGCGCGAGGTTCGGCGCGGGAGCGATCTCGATCACCTTCTGGTGACGACGCTGCACCGAGCAGTCACGCTCGAACAGGTGCACGGTGCCACCCTGCGAGTCGGCGAGGATCTGAACCTCGACGTGGCGCGGGCGCAGCACGGCCTGCTCGAGGAACATGCGCGGGTCACCGAAGGCGGAGTCCGCTTCGCGCATGGCCTCGGCCAGTGCCGGGGCCAGCTCCTCCTGGGTCTCCACGCGGCGCATGCCGCGACCGCCACCACCGGCGACCGCCTTGGCGAACAGCGGGAAGCCGATCTCCTCGGCCTGTGCAACGAGCGCGTCCACGTCATCGGACGCGCTCGTGGAGCGCAGGACCGGCACGCCGGCCGCGATGGCGTGCTCCTTGGCGGTCACCTTGTTGCCTGCCATCTCCAGCACGGACGAGGGCGGGCCGATGAAGGTGATGCCGTTGGCTGCGGCCTTCGCCGCAAGGTCGGGGTTCTCCGAGAGGAAGCCGTAGCCCGGGTAGATGGCGTCGGCGCCGGATTCGAGGGCGACGCGGATGATCTCATCGACATCCAAGTAGGCGCGCACGGGGTGGCCGACATCACCGATCTGGTACGCCTCATCCGCCTTCAGACGGTGCAGGGAGAAGCGATCTTCATACGGGAACACGGCGACGGTGCGGGCACCGACTTCATAAGCGGCGCGGAATGCGCGGATGGCGATCTCACCACGGTTGGCTACGAGGATCTTCGAGAACATGACACCTCTGTCTTCTGTGAGACGTGTGGGGGAATAGCCCTTCCACCCTACGGGACGGTAACGTGGTTGATTGTGCACGTACTCAGCGTCAGCTCATTGAAAGGCGGAGTCGGCAAGACGACAGTGACTCTCGGACTTGCCTCCGCGGCATTCGCGCGCGGCATCCGCACACTCGTCGTGGACCTCGACCCGCAATCCGACGTCTCTACGGGGATGGACATCCAGGTGGCCGGGCGGTTGAACATCGCCGACGTCCTCGCCAATCCGAAGGAGAAGACAGTCCGCCAGGCCATCACCTCCTCGGGTTGGGCGAAGGTTCACCCGGGGACTATTGACGTCCTCATCGGCAGCCCTTCGGCGATCAACTTCGATGGTCCACACCCAAGCGTGCGTGACGTGTGGAAGCTCGAAGAGGCGCTGGCCACGATCGAGGCGGACTACGACCTGGTCCTCATCGACTGCGCGCCATCGCTGAACGCCCTCACACGCACCGCGTGGGCGGCGTCTGACCGGGTGATCGTCGTGACCGAGCCGGGTCTGTTCTCCGTGGCCGCCGCCGACCGTGCTCTGCGCGCCATCGAGGAGATCCGTCGCGGCCTCTCCCCTCGACTGCAGCCGCTGGGAATCGTCGTCAACCGCGTTCGTCCGCAGTCGATCGAGCACCAGTTCCGCATCAAGGAGCTGCGCGACATGTTCGGCCCGCTCGTGCTCTCACCCCAGCTGCCGGAGCGCACGTCGCTGCAGCAGGCGCAGGGTGCGGCGAAGCCCCTGCACATCTGGCCCGGTGACTCCGCTCAGGAGCTTGCCGCGGACTTCGATGCACTGCTGGACCGGATCATGCGCTCGGGTCGCATCGCGACTCCCGGCGACGAGGCCACCCCCTCCGCGTGAGCGGAGCAGTCATTCGACTCATCGAGGTCGGCGACGCGGAAACGCTCGCCGATCTCGTCTTTTCCAATGCCGATTTCCTGGCTCCGTTTGAGCCATCGCGTGCGGCGGACTGGGCCACGGTGCGCCGTCAGCGCGTCTCGATCGCCGCGTCGCTCGATCAGAGCGACGCGGTTCCGTTTGTGATCTTGGATGCGAACGGCCAGGTGGCGGGTCGAATCACGCTGAGTTCGATTCAGCGCGGTGTGGCTCAATCAGCCTCACTCGGATACTGGGTGGATCAGGACCACAACGGACAGGGACTCGCCACGGCGGCCGTCGCGGCATCCGTGGCTTACGCGTTCGACGTGCTCGATCTGCACCGCGTCGACGCCGCCACCCTCGTCGACAACATCCGCTCCCAGCGCGTGCTGGAGAAGAACGGATTCCAGCGGATCGGACTCTCCCCCGCGTACCTTGAGATCGCCGGGCGGCGTCAGGATCACATCCTCTTCACGCGAGTGCGCTGACGCAATCGTGATGGAACCGTCACCGTCACATTTCGTCACGCGCACGGTCGGGGGCGTTCTGGATCGTCTGCCGCCAGCGATCGTCATCGTCGAGAATCCAGTGCTGGGGCAGTTCGTCGTCGAGCACCAGGCTGTTCGTGAACCAATAGGTCGTGTCGGGATCCCATCCCGCGATCACTGACGCTCGATCCTCGTCCACCGCCAGCGCACGACCTGCCCCGGCCAGATAGGCGGCAACCGTGAGGTGAACACCGTCCCATTCTTCGGCCACCGCGTCCCAGTCCGGCAATGCCCAGTCGCCGACGCGCCCCGTCGTGCGGAACCACTCATGACGGCGTGACGCGGAGACATCGACGGAGAATCTCCGACAGAGGCCTGTCCAGTCCTCCGGTGTCCGGATCTCCAGCACACGCGGTCCCCCGCGCACGGCGAACGTGCGCGCGGTTCTCGGACCGTAGGAGTCCTCCATCAGGGCGAGGGCGTCCGGCAGCCGACTGACGGTGTGGTGGTGCCAGCCGGCCAGCGACCACCAGGAACCACTTATCGGGTGAGTGGGGTCGGCGGGACGCTCGCGCTTGGCCGCTGCTTCCTCTTTGACGACACCGCGATGCAAGTCACGAATCTTCTCCCGCACCTTGCTGACATCGATGGCGGGATTCAGAGCGGCGAGATCCTCGATGCCCTGCGGTGCGGCGTAATCGACGATCCAGTGGTGTGCCGGGGCCGACGTCCACCATTCGATGCCGGCGGCCTCGGCGACCGCTTCCGCTATCGGTCGAAGCGCTGCGATCACGGGATCCTGCGCTGCGATGACATCGCGGCCGTCGGGATCCTGCCAATAGCGGGCGCTGTCCACGCTGTCGCGGAGCGCGCCGCTGATCGCCGCGACATCAACGCGCACCGACGCCGCCGAGATCAGTCGCCCGACGTCGTCCACGGAGAACACCGGATCAGGTTCCTGCTCTCCTTTTCGCATGCGGATGATCGTGCCGGGATTCGGGTCGTGTGTGTGTCCTGCCCAGAACAGGGCGTTCATCACGGCGTCGTCCTGCGCGGCGAGCTCCAGACACAGGCGGCGTCCGCGGGGTCCCTGCATGAGGATCTCGGCGGTCAGTTCCATGTCTTCACCCCTTCGTCGCTGCGACGACCTCCGCTTTGAAGCCATTCGCGTTCTCCAGCCACCCGGCATAGTGATCCGGCCCACCCGCGTGCGGGTAGCGATCGTGGTACAGCGGGCTCCAGCCGTGACTGGTGGCGTCCCTCGTGATCCGGTCCACGTCCTCGCGCGTGCCGCCGACGAACGCGAGATGGTTGAGCCCGGGGCGTCGCCGATCGTACGGCTCATCACGGAGGTTCGGCGAACCGGTGAACGTCAGGTACACGCCCTCGGCGGACCACGTCTCGCCTTCGGGCCAGGTCGTCGTCCGCGACCAGCCCAGCTCCGTCAACAACCAGCGCCAGTCATCCAGGCCATCACCGGTATCCGCGACCCAGATCTCGACGTGATGGAGACCGGGCATCGCTCAGTGAGCCGTTCGCTCAGGCGGTGCGTCGTGCGCGACGAGCGGCGAGCTCATCCACGGGGTCCGGAGTGGTCGCATCGAACTGCACGAGCGTGGACTCCACCTCGCGCAGCACCTTGCCCACGGCGATACCGAACACGCCCTGACCCCTGCTGACCAGATCGATGACCTCATCGTTCGAGGTGCAGAGATAAACCGAGGCGCCATCGCTCATCAGCGTGATGCCTGCGAGGTCGCGGATGCCCTGCGCACGCAGCTGCTCGACAGCGGTACGGATCTGCTGCAGCGAGATGCCCGTGTCCAGCAGTCGCTTCACCAGCTTGAGCACCAGGATGTCACGGAAACCGTAGAGCCGCTGCGAGCCCGAGCCGGACGCACCACGCACGGTGGATTCGACGAGCTCGGTACGAGCCCAGTAGTCCAGCTGACGGTAGGTGATGCCTGCGGCACGGGCGGCCTGTGCACCGCGGTAGCCCACCTCGTTACCGAGCTCCGGCATGCCGTCGGTGAAGAGCAGCTCAGCGGAGAACTGCGCCTCGTCGCCCTCATCGACCATGTGGCCGCACCTCCAGTTAGAAACTTTCAACTTCTACTCCAAAGTTAGAGCAGGAGTCGTGCGCTCACGGAGACATTCGCGTGAGCGATTCGGCGTGTCGCTCTCAGGACGAGAGCATCCGCTCCAGGGCGGACTTCACGAAGATCTGTCGCACCTCATCCAAGCGCGCCGCGAGCTCCGGGGCAACCTCATCTGCTCGCGCACGCGACGGCGCATCGGTGCGGCGAAGGAGCGGAGTGAGAGCGGATTCGATGAGCGCCACCTCGCGCTCGGCCGCCTGCCGAAGGCCGCGCACATGACGCGGCTCGATGCCGTGCTGGTCCAGCGCCACCAGAGCGCGGAGCATCGTCAGGGCCTGTTCGCCATAGGAGTCCCCCGCAGGGAGCAGACCAGTGCTGATGGCGTCATTGAGAAGCTGCGCACCCGATCCGCTCGCCACCAGCAGTTCGGTGCGGTTGTAGCGCCGGGCTGTGGAGTGGATGGTGATCGGGACCGGGATGGCGGGCTCGCGCCCGGCATCGATGTCATCGAGATAGTCGCGAATCACCTGGAGGGGAAGGTAATGGTCACGCTGCAGCGTGAGCGCGAGCGTGAGGCGCTGCACGTCGGCGGGCGAGAACTTCCGATACCCCTTCGGCGTGCGCGCCGGCGTGACGATGCCCTGCACCTCGAGGAATCGCAGCTTCGAGCTGGTGAGCGCCGGGAACTCCGGCGACAGCCTCCGCAGCACCTGCCCGATGCCGAGAAGAGAACCGGAGGCCGCCCGCGAGTCGGCGGCGGCGGCCATCAGGCTTCGGTTCCGAGATCGGCGGGCGAGGCGAAGAAGTTGAGGCGGAACTTGCCGATGCGAACCTCGGCACCGTTGGTCAGCGCACCGCGGTCGGCACGTTCGCCGTTGAGGTACGTGCCATTGAGCGAGCGCTGATCGATCATCTCGAACGCGCGGCCATCGCGGACGATCTCGGCATGACGACGCGACACGGTCACATCGTCGAAGAAGATATCCGCCTCGGGGTGACGACCGATCGTGGTGACGTCACCATCCACGAGATAGCGCGCTCCCGCGGTGGGGCCGGAGCGAACCAACAGGATCGCGGAACCGGACGGCAGCGCGCCGATGGCATCGATCTCGGCCTCCGAGAGCTCGGCTCCGAAGGGCACGAACGAGAGGTCGGAATCGTGACCCCCGAAAGTCTGGGTGTTGTCCGATCCCCGGTCGTACCGGTCACCTTCGCGGTGGACCTGGCTCAGGCCGTTCTCATCTGCAGACACGCTCGTCCTCCTTCGTCTGACCAGCCTATCTGAATCACCTTTGCGACAGGCAATTCCGATGGCGCGATCTGAGAGATCTCATAGGCGCCTGGCGAGTCTGGGCTCAGCCGCGCACGGCCGCCTCGATCATCGCTCGCAATGGAGCGCGCAGCGCCCCAAGCGGCATGCCCTCCGCGACACCCACCACCGCTCGCTGTACCGCTCCGGCGAGGAGCAACGACACCGCGGCGCGTCTTGTCGGGTCGACCTCTGCACGATCGAGTGCATCCGTGAGCAACGACGCGGCGTATTCGCGCTCGAGCGCAACCCATCGCGCACGATCGATCACCGCAGGCCCGTCGACGAGCAGGATGCGCCGGTGACGGTCATCCGCACACGCGGCGACATAAGCCAGCGCCCCGTGCAGAAGCACCTCGATCGGGTCGTTGATATCGGCGGTGGCGACCGCGGCCCGTTCCGCAGCGTCCGCGTGGGCGTGCTCCACCACCTCGGCGAACAGCGCTGTCTTGTCCGCCCAGTTGTGATAGACCGCTCCCCTGCTGACACCAGCCGATCCCGCCACATCGACGACGGAGACGGAATGAAAGCCGCGCTCGGCGAACAGTGCGGTCGCGGACACCAGCAGCGCCATCCGGGTGCGCTCGGCGGCGTCTCGTGTGGCACGAGGCATGCGGAACTCCCCCATCTGGAACGGCTTTACGTACACAGTGTACGTAAAGCCGTGACCGGTCCACACGGGACGTGGTTCGGCCGTATGGAGCGCTAGGCTGGATGCATGCCTCACTATGACGTCGTCATCCTCGGCGCGGGCCCCGGCGGATATGTCGCGGCCGTGCGAAGCGCTCAGCTCGGACTGTCCACCGCGATCATCGAAGAGAAGTACTGGGGAGGCGTCTGCCTCAACGTCGGGTGCATCCCGTCGAAGTCGCTTCTGAAGAACGCCGAGCTCGCCCACACGCTGGCTCACAAGCTCGACTTCTTCGGCATCTCGGGCGAGAACATCTCGATGGACTACGGCGTGGCCTGGGATCGCTCGCGTGATGTGGCCGATGGCCGCGTCAAGGGCATCCACTACCTGATGAAGAAGAACAAGGTCACCGAGTACGACGGCCGCGGCACCTTCGTCGACGCCAACAGCATCTCGGTCGCGCTCAGCAAGGGCGGCGAGGAGACGGTCACGTTCGACAACGTGATCATCGCCACCGGCTCCACCGTGCGCCTGCTTCCGGGCGTGCAGCTCAGCGAGAACGTCGTCACGTACGAGAAGCAGATCCTCACCCGCGACGTCCCCGACTCCATCGTCATCGTGGGCGCCGGTGCCATCGGCATGGAGTTCGCCTACGTGCTCTCCAACTTCGGCGCCAAGGTCACCATCATCGAGTTCCTCGATCGTGCCCTCCCCAATGAGGACGCCGACGTCTCCAAGGAGATCCAGAAGCAGTACCGCAACTACGGGATCGACATCCTCACCTCCACCAAGGTCGAGACGATCACCGACAACGGCGGCAACGTCACGGTGACCTACACCGGCAAGGACGGCCAGGCCGGTTCCATCGACGCGTCGAAGGTGCTCATGTCGGTCGGCTTCGCCCCGAACGTCACCGGGTACGGCCTGGAGAACACCGGTGTGGCCCTCACCGAGCGCGGCGCCATCGACATCGATGACTTCATGCGCACGAACGTGCCGCACATCTACGCCATCGGTGACGTGACCGCCAAGCTCCAGCTGGCGCACGTGGCGGAGGCGCAGGGCGTCGTCGCCGCCGAGACCATCGGCAAGGCCGAGACCATGGCCCTGGGCGACTACCGCATGATGCCGCGCGCCACGTTCTGCCAGCCGCAGGTGGCCTCGTTCGGCCTCACCGAGCAGCAGGCGAAGGACGCGGGTCACGAGATCAAGGTCGCGACCTTCCCGTTCATGGCAAACGGCAAGGCTCACGGCCTGGGCGAGCCGGTCGGTTTCGTCAAGGTCATCGCCGACGCCGAGCACCTGGAACTGCTCGGTGCGCACATGATCGGCCCGGACGTGTCCGAGCTTCTCCCCGAGCTCACGCTCGCACAGAAGTGGGATCTGACCGCCTGGGAGCTCGCGCGTAATGTGCACACGCACCCGACGCTGTCGGAGGCCCTGCAGGAGACCTTCCACGGCCTCACCGGCCACATGATCAACTTCTGATCGACAGAGAGAATGACCCTCGAGGCGCTGTCTCGGGGGTCATTCTCTTGCTACCGCCCGACTTCAGATCTCGGAGCGGTGCGCGAAGGTCGCAGGATCAACGGGTCGATCACGCCGGGGTATGCCCTCAAGCACGAGCAGGTAGGACTCGGTGACCAGCTCGCGGACGAGGTCCGCGTCGATGTCCCCACCGGCGTACACCGTGATCCAGTGCTTCTTGTTCATGTGATAGCCCGCAGTGATGTCGGAGTAGGACTCCCGCAGGGCACGCGCATCCTCCGGAGCCGACTTCAGAGTCAGACGCACGTCGCCGCCGTATTCGGTGTGCAGCATGAAGACCTTGCCGCGCACCTTGTAGACGTCCCACTCCGGCCCGAAAGGATGGGTCATCTCGGTGCCAGGAAGTTCCTCCGCCCGACTGGCAGCCACCTCGTAGAGATCTTCTGCGCGCATCGTGCCTGCTCCCCCTCTACGTCGTGTGGTCAGTGCCCGAGCGCGCGGGCGAGCTTCGATGCGGAGGACGCGGGTCTCGCGCCTGCTTCATGAGCGAGCAGGGTGGCGGCGGCGAAGAAGTCGTCTCTCGCGCCGCGATCTCCGGGGGCGGCCGATCCGAGCTCGACCTCCCACTCGCGCCACGCGCGCGCCTCGCCCGATCGCAGATCCTCCGCTTCGACGTGGTCATCCACCATCTCGGCGATGACGCCGCCCTCAGCATCGCGCAGTTCGAACGCGTGCCGTTCGTTGCGGATGCGCGCCAGGGGAACGAGCGGTTCGTCGGTCCACTCCGCGGCCGCCTGGCGCACCGTGTCGGGAATGTCGATGCCCACAGTGATGGGCCAGTGCAGCTCCACCCGCCCGCCGTCGACGATCGGCCCCTTCAGGTGCCAGCCCTCATCGGGCCCTCCCGTCCGGCGACGGATGGCGACGCCGGCCCGCGCCAGCGTTCCGGAAGCCGTGTCGAGGTACAGCGCATCCAGCGGTCGCACCTCGGGACCCACCACGTGACGCACGCCCGGCAGCGCGCTCCAATCCGGAAGCGGCGTCGAGACGTCCGCGTCGAAGGTGATCTCGATCTCGATACTGCGGTGCGGGCCAGCCACGTCAGTCGTCGGAGGGGTTGATCGGCTCGGTGTCTTCGACGAAATGGAACTCCGCCGTGGTGGCACCGTCCGTGGATCCCGTGTTCTCCAGCGCGCCAGCGCGGCGGTAGATCACCTGTCCTTCCGTGTAGGGCAGGATCAGCTCATCCTGGTTGGAGTCGTCAAGGGGCAGCAGCTGGCCGTCGAGGGGGCCACCGGAAAGTCGTGCAATTGCCATGGGCACATGGTACTCCCGGCCTCGGACATCGCTCGGTGATCACTCCCCCGGCTCGCGCACCGTGGTGCCGTCCTTGCCGGGAGTGGGCTCGTCACGACGGCTGATGTTGGCGCGGGCGTCGACGATGTGGCGCACACCTCCGTCCGCGAGGCGCCTGGTCAGGACAGCAGCAGTCCGCACCATCCGCCGAGGACGAGGAACGGACCGAAGGGGACGGCCTGGCTTGTTCGCAGCCGGCCGAGTGACAGGCCTGCGAGCGCGAACACGCCGGCGCTGAGGAAGGCGGCGGCGAAGCAGATCGCAAGCGACGGCCACGATGCCCATGCCGTGAGGCCACCCAGGAGACCCGCCAGCTTCACGTCTCCCCCTCCCATTCCGCCGGGGTGCAGGACCGCGAGCACCAGAAAGGCGAGGAACGAGACGAGCGCTCCGACTCCTGCCCGCAGCGCAGCAGCACCGGTGCCGTCCTCGAGCCAGCCGATCAGCACGCACGCCGACAGCGCTGCGAAGCTCGGGAGCATGAGGGTGTTGGGGAGGCGGTGCTCGGTGATGTCGATGACGGTGAAAGCTGCGCCGGCGGACGCGAAGACGAGGAGCGCGGCGACGCTCACCAAAGGGGATCCCGGAAGCGGCAGCCGGTCTCGGAAGGTGGCGTCGACGGCGACGAGGAGCGCCCCGACGCTGAACAACACCGTGCTGATGACGACGATGGGCCGCGGTCGTGTGCGCTTCTGGGTTCCAGCCATCTCGGGAGGATAGGCGGCCTTGCACACCCGTGATGCCGCCTGTGGACAAGAAAATCGCCCGTCCGGAGCCGAGGGGGTCGGCATCGGACGGGCGAAGCCGGGAGGAACGATCTCGGCCTGACCGTCACTCCTGCTATCGCCATTCGGGTGGCGACTCTCGCAGCGCAGGAGAACGAGTGCTCCTCCGAGTATGAGACTTTTCTCATGAACTTGCAAACGCTCCCAGGATCTTCAGACGAAGCGCTCAGATCACAGCTGGACGAGCTCGATCACCACGCGGATCTCCGTCCCCGGCTCCAGCTTTTCGGCCAGGCGCACCGCCTTCTTGACGGGGAGCACATATTCCTGCCCGACGCCGGGAACCTCCTGTTGCGGGAAGATCGAGGTGCGCCATCGCGTGCCGCCGATGACCGCCTCGACCTTGACGGCGCCGAACCCTCGTCTCATCCGAGGCATCTCAGCGATGTCGCCGCCGAGCTCGGCGGGAACCGTGATGAAGTACCAGTCTTCTGTGCGCGCCTCCCAGCGCCACAGTGAGCCGTCGAACTCGAATCGCATCCTCCGATCCTGCCGCACACCACCGACACCGACATAAGCTCGGCTCATGCGTGCAGGAGCTGTGGACAGGGCAGTCCAGGATGCGGTGGACGACGGCATTCCGGGGATCATCGCGGGAGTGACGGGCGTGGACGGCATTCAGCATCTGGTCGCACGGGGACGGCGCAGCGCGGATGATGCCGAGCCCCTCGATGTCGACGGGATCATCGCGCTGTACTCGGCGACCAAGCAGGTGACGGCCACAGCCGCTCTGCAGTGCATCGAAGACGGACTGTTCGAGCTGGACACCCCGGTGACGCAGATCCTCCCCGAGATCGAACGCGTCGGCGTCCTGGAGAGCATCGACGAGGACGCAACGCCACACACACGTCCGCCCCGCACCCCGATCACCGTGCGCGATCTGCTGCTGCACACGTCGGGATTCGGATACGACATGTTCGATGAGCGTCTCGCGCTCCTGGCTCGCTCTCGGCCCCGCACCGCCACCCCACTGCGCGACTCGCTCTTCCAACCTCTGCTACATGATCCCGGCGAGCGGTGGACGTATGGCATGTCGATGGACTGGCTCGGTCTGGTGATCGCCGCCGTGCGTGAGCAGCGACTGGAGGATGTCCTGCGCACGCGGATCTTCGAGCCCTGCGGAATGACCGACACGTCTTTCGACATGCCACCCGAGCGCGTCGCGCGACTCGTGCCGGTGCATCGTCGGCGAAGCGACGGCTCGCTGCGCCCCTCTTCTGCACTCCCGCCGGAGACGCCGGAGGTGGACATGGGCGGACAGGGGCTGTTCGGCACGGTCGCCGACTATCTGGCCTTCTTGCGACTCTGGCTCGGCAACGGTGCCGCCCCGGGAGGACGCGTCCTGCGCCCGGAGACACTCGCCTGGGCCACACAGGCGGCACCGGGCGTGACCGTCCACCCGTTCGCCTCCGCGATCCCGGCGCTCACCCGGCCCGTGGATCTCTTTCCCGGCAGGGCGAAGTCCTGGGCGATATCGCTGCTGCGCTTGGAGGAGGACCTTCCCGGTCGGCGCCGGGCCGGCTCGCTGTCGTGGGCGGGACTGGCCAACGTGCATTTCTGGGTCGATCGAAGCAGCGGCATCGCCGCCGTCTGGAGCGCGCAGCTGCTGCCCTGGTTCGATGATGCCGCCGCGCGGGGGCTGGATGCCTTCGAGCGCGCCGTATATTCCTGACGGTTACTCACAGCCAGATCCCTCGTCGGACGCCAATGTCCGACGTTCGAATTAGTGTGCTCGTATCGCGTTGCGATATTCGAACATACTTTCTAGGATCGATCCATGGCACTGGCACGAAAAAGCGATCTCGGCGACCTCGCCGCCGAGATCGAGCGCCTGCAGGGCAGCATCGACACGATGCAGCGCCGCCGTGCTGATACCGCGCTGGTCCCCGTCTCCGAGGAGCTGTCCTCGCTGTTTCCCGGGGGCGGTCTCGCGCCCGGTTCCGTCTACGCCGTGGAATCCTCCACCAGTCTGCTGCTGGCGCTGCTGAGCGAGGCCTCGCGCGCCGGATCCTGGTGCGCGGTTCTCGGCATCCCCACTCTCGGTACAGAGGCGGCATCCGCTTACGGGATCGCTCTGGATCGACTCGCCCTCATCCCGCAGCCCGGTGAGCGCTGGATGTCGGTGGCCGCTGCCGTCTCCGAGGTGATGCCGCTGATCGTCGTACGTCCACCGACGCGCCCTCGCGATGCCGAGGTCGCCCGGCTGAGTGCACGGCTACGCGACCGCGGCAGCGTCCTGGTGATCGATGGTGATTGGTCGGGTGCAGACGTGACGTTGCGACTGGACGAGCCTCGGTGGGAGGGACTCGGTACCGGATACGGCCTGCTGCGCTCACGCACCGTCACGGTCACTGCCCGAGGACGCCGCTCCGCCGGCACACGACGCTCTCGGGTACAGCTTCCCGGCCCCACAGGCACCCTGTTCACCCCGCAGCAGCCTGCTCCCACCCCGGTCCCGTCCTCCGTCACCGGTTCGGACGAACTCGCCCTCCGGCGCGATGAACGCGCGCTTGCCTCGCTGGGGGCGCGATGAGCACGCCCGTCCGCACTCTCGTGCTGTGGTTTCCCGATTGGCCCGTCACGGCGTACTCCCTGAGCCTGCCGCAGCCCTGGGACCCGGCCTCGCCCGTCGCGATCATCCGGGCCAATACGGTCATCGCGTGCTCCGCCTCCGCTCGCGCGGAAGGCGTACGGCGCGGGAGTCGCCGCCGCGACGCTCAGGCCGCCTGCCCGTCGGTTCACCTCGTCGCCGATGACCCGGATCGCGATGCACGTTTCTTCCAGCCGTTCATCGCCGCGGTCGAAGAACTCTCCCCCGGCGTACAGCTGCTGCGTCCCGGCTTGTGCGCGCTCCGCGCCCGCGGCCCGGCGCGGTATTACGGCGGAGAAGACGAGGCCGCTCGTGTCCTGCTGCACATGCTCGCGCAGCACGGTGCGCCCGGAGTGCGTGCCGGGGTGGCAGACGGCCCCTTCACCGCCGAGCATGCGGCGCGAGCGGCAGCGGCGGACGACGTTCGCATCGTGGCACCGGGAGAATCTGCCGCGTTCC
Source organism: Microbacterium sp. ZW T5_56 (assembly GCF_044987425.1). Lineage (NCBI taxonomy): Bacteria > Bacillati > Actinomycetota > Actinomycetes > Micrococcales > Microbacteriaceae > Microbacterium > Microbacterium sp. ZW T5_56. The sequence goes on from NZ_JBJDRI010000034.1 coordinate 23,576, forward strand.
TGTCCCCCGTCCCGGTGACGGCACTGGAGGATCCCGCACTCGCCGATTTCCTCGCTCGCCTGGGAGTGCGCACCCTGGGCGAGTTCGCCGCCCTCGACCCCACCCGCGTCCACGATCGTCTGTCCGAAGCCGGTGCGCGGCTGCAGATGCTGGCAGCCGGGGCCGATTCGCGTCCGGTGACCAGTCGTACTCCGCCGCCGAAGCTGTCGCGCGAGGTCTTCTTCGAGCCCCCGCTGGAGCAGGCGGATCAGGTTGCCTTCGCGGTACGCACCACGGCAGACGCGGTCATCCGGGCGCTGGCTGATGTGTCGCTGGTGTGCACCGAACTGCGCATCGAGCTGCACGATGACCGCGGCCACATCGCGGAGCGCATCTGGTTGCATCCCTCTTGCTTCGATGCCGGTGCAATCGTGGATCGCGTTCGGTGGCAGCTGCAGAGCTCGTGGGAGGCTTCCGAACCGCTGCTGGCGGGAGGCGTGTGCCGGGTGAGGCTGATCCCCGAGGCCGTGGACGATGCCGCGCACCATCAGCCGGGTCTGTTCGGTCAGGGCACCGATGCCCGATTGCACCATGCGCTCTCGCGCGTGCAGGGACTCCTCGGGCACGAGGGTGTGCTGGTCGCCACCGCTTCCGGTGGTCGTCTGCTCGCCGACCGACAGGCCTTCATCCCCTGGGGGGATCGTGCCGTCCTCACTCGGGACCCGCATCGGCCCTGGCCGGGTCGAATGCCGGATCCACTGCCGACGACGGTCTTTCGAGAGCATCGCGCCGTCCGTGTGGTCGGGCACGACGGAGAGCAGATCGAGGTGGATGAGCGTGGGGTGCTGAGCGCGGAGCCCGTGATGCTCCTCGCCGACGGCTCCTCACGCCATGTGGAGGGCTGGGCCGGCCCGTGGGCGCTCCGCGAGCGAGAGTGGGATGCCGAGAACGCCGTCCGCGCTCATCGCCTGCAGCTGCTGTGCGCCGATGAATCCGCCTGGCTCGTGTTGCGAGACGAATCCGGGTGGCGCATGGAAGGGAGGTACGACTGATGGGGTTCTCGAATCCGCCGATCTCGTGGTCGAAGCTGGAGAAGGTGCTGAGCGGAACACGAGAGACGCCCGTCCCCGCCTGTGCTGATGGCGGAGACAGCCCCGCGTGGAGCAGGCACCGCGGCGCCTATTCACCGCCGCCCGTCGTACGGCCCGACGATGCGCTGCCGTACGCCGAGCTGCACGCCCACTCCTCGTTCTCCTTCTTGGACGGCGCGTCCTCTCCGGAGGAGCTCGTGGAGGAGGCAGAACGGCTCGGCCTGCATGCCCTGGCCATCACCGATCACGACGGCTTCTACGGCATCGTCCGCTTCGCCGAGGCTGCCGAGGCGACGGGCGTCAACACGGTGTTCGGCGCGGAGCTCTCCTTGGGACTGCCGGGTCCACAGAACGGCCAAGCCGATCCGGCGGGAGCACACCTGCTGGTGCTGGCACGTGGGGAAGAGGGGTATCACCGACTCGCGGGAGCCATCACCCGCGCACAGCTGCGTGGTGGTGAGAAGGGCCGTCCGCTATACGACCTCGATGAGCTCGGTGCCGAATCCGGGGGTGAGTGGGTCGTGCTCACCGGATGCCGCAAAGGCCTCGTGCGCCAAGCACTGGAGGTGCCGGATTCCCCGTTGCTCGCCCGGCTGCTCGGGCCGTCCTACAGCGGAGAGCCCGGCATCGAGGGAGCGTCGGCGGCGCTGGAGCGACTGACCTCGCTGTTCGGGCGCGACAACGTGCACGTGGAGCTCACCGATCACGGTGAGCCGGAAGACACCGTGCGCAACGACGCCCTCGCCGCACTGGCCGCCCGTCACCGTCTTCCCACCCTCGCCAGCAACAACGTCCACTACGCGCGTCCGCAGCAGTCGCACCTGGCCTCCGCCGTCGCCGCGGTGCGGGCGAACCGGAGCATGGACGACCTCGACGGCTGGCTTCCCGCACACGGCGGGGCGCATCTGCGCTCCGGCGCGGAGATGCACCTGCGCTTCACGCGGTATCCCGGGGCGGTAGCCCGCACGGTGACCCTCGCCGATGAACTCGCCTTTCCCCTGCGCCGCGCCCGCCCCGCGCTTCCGAAGCAGGAGGTTCCCGCGGGCCACACTCCCATGAGCTACCTCCGCGAGCTGGTGTATGACGCCGTGCCGGAGAAGTACCCGCATGCCGACAAGGCAGTCATCCAGCGCATCGACGATGAACTGGCCGTCATCGAGCAGAAGGACTTCCCGGGCTACTTCCTCATCGTGTACGGCATCGTGAGGCAGGCACGGGAACTCGGGATCCTCTGCCAGGGGCGCGGATCGGCCGCCAACAGCGCCGTCTGCTATCTGCTGAACATCACCGCCGTCGACGCGATCACATACGACCTGCCTTTCGCCCGATTCCTCTCCTCCCTCCGCGATGAAGAACCCGACATCGACGTGGACTTCGACTCCGATCGTCGTGAGGAGATCATCCAGTGGGTGTACAACGAGTACGGCCGCGAGCGCGCGGCGCAGGTGGCCAACGTGATCCAGTACCGACCCAAGAACGCGGTTCGGGACATGGCTCGGGCGCTCGGTTACTCTCCCGGGCAGCAGGATGCGTGGTCGCGTCAGATCGAGCGGTGGGGTGCCGATCTGTCCAGCGAGCAGAACCACGACATTCCCGATCAGGTGGTCGAGTACGCCACAGAGCTGCTCAAGGCTCCGCGTCATCTCGGCATCCACTCCGGGGGGATGGTGCTGACAGATCGTCCTGTCGGGGAGGTCGTTCCCGTCGAACATGCACGCATGGCGAAGCGCACCGTCATCCAGTGGGACAAAGACGACGCCGCCTGGATGGGGCTGGTGAAGTTCGACCTGCTGGGGTTGGGGATGCTGGCAGCCCTGCAGCACTGCTTCGATCTCATCCAGCAGTCCACGGGCGAGGTGTGGAAGTTGGAGACCATCCCCAAGGAGGAGCCGGCGGTCTTCGACATGCTGTGCCGCGCTGATTCCATCGGGGTGTTTCAGGTGGAGTCCCGAGCGCAGATGGGCCTCCTGCCGCGCCTGCAGCCGCGGCGGTTCTACGATCTCGTGATCCAGATCGCCCTGATCCGCCCGGGCCCCATCCAGGGCGGTGCCGTGCATCCGTTCGTGCGTCGCAAGATGGGGCTGGAGAAGGTCACCTATCCGCACCCCAAGCTCAAGCCCGTGCTGGAGCGGACGAAGGGGATCCCGGTCTTCCAGGAGCAGTTGATGCAGATGGCGATGGCCATCGGCAACTGCACCGGGGAAGATGCCGATCTGCTGCGGCGCGCGATGGGATCCAAACGCGGACTGGAGCGCATCGACTCACTGAAGGAGAAGCTCTACGCCGGCATGCGCGAGAACAACCTCAGCGATGAGGCCGCCGACACCATTTACGCGCAGATTCAAGCTTTCTCGAACTTCGGCTTCGCGGAGTCACACTCCATCTCGTTCGCTCTGCTGGTCTACGCCAGTTCCTGGATCAAGCTGCACTACCCGGCAGCGTTCCTGGCCGGGCTCCTGCGCTCCCAGCCAATGGGCTTCTACTCACCCGCGTCGCTCGTGTCCGATGCCCGCCATCACGGCGTGCAGGTGCTCCGCCCTCATGTGGAGCTGTCTGGGGCGACCGATGGCGTGGAGCTGATCGGCGATGCTCCCGCCGCTACCGGGCTCGATTCCTGTCTCGAGTTCACCCAGCCTCCCGTTGGGCCGTTCGATCGCGAAGCGCCGGATCTCTCCGCCACGCACCGCCGCGACGGATCGTGGGCGGTGCGGTTGGGGCTTGCCGGGGTGAAGGGCATCGGTGAGCCCACCGCGCGTCGCATCGTGGCGGAACGTCAAGCACGCGGGAGCTTCGCCGACCTGCACGATCTGGTGCGTCGCACCGGCATCACCACCGTGCAGGTGGAGGCACTGGCCACCGCCGGCGCGTTCGAGCATCTCGGCATGAGCAGGCGTGAGGCGCTGTGGCAGGCCGGGGCGGCTGCGGAGGACCGACCCGAGTACCTTCCCGGCACGGCGATCGCCGTACAGCCACCCCTGTTCGCGGATCCCTCCGCGTACGAGACGCTGGCAGCCGACCTCTGGGCCACCGGAGTCTCCACGGATGACCATCCGATGACGCACTTCCGATCGGCGCTCAATGATCGCGGTGTGCTGCGCTCCTCGCAGCTGCGCACTCATGAGACCGGCCGTCGGGTGCTCGTGGCCGGACTGGTGACGCACCGGCAACGCCCCGCCACAGCTTCCGGCATCACGTTCCTGAACCTGGAGGATGAGGACGGACTCGTGAACGTGATCTGTTCGCAGGGGGTGTGGAGTCGTCATCGCCGTGTGGTGCGCGACTCCCCCGCACTCATCATCCGCGGCATGCTGGAGCGCTCGCCCGAGGGCGTGACCAATATCCTCGCCGACGATTTCGAGGATCTGAGAGTGGGGGTCTCCCATGCTTCCCGCGACTTCCGCTGACCGGGCTGTTCCGCTGGAGAGCTCGCGCCGTCACCCGCAGGGTGCAACCCGGGCGAGTCCCCGGGGAACCCGGACGGAATCCCCGGGGGAACCCGTCCGGGCCCGGCATACAGAGGCCTCGGGCGCGGTGCGATGCCACGCCGAAGGAGGCTCCGAATCACTCGCCGTAAGAATAGAAGCCCTCGCCCGTGGCGATGCCGAGCTTGCCCTGATCGATGTAGTTCTCCTTCAGCCAGGCGGCGATCTGCTGCCCCTTCTCATCCCCGTGGCTCGAGATGTTGTACGGGGTGGTCAGCCCGATCACGTCGAGGATCTGGAAGGGGCCCATCGGTGCTCCGGTCGCGATCCGCCAGACCTTGTCAACATCGGCGGGCTCCGCGTAGCCGAATGCCGCCAGCTCCATACCGGCGTCCAGGAAGGGCACCAGCAGCGAGTTCAGCACGTAGCCGGCCTTCTCCTTGCGGATCGGAATCGGGACCATGCCGATCTCGGCGGCGAACACGACAACGCGGTCGAAGACAGCAGGGGCGGTGTCGGGTGTGGCCATGACCTCGCCGGTGTTGAACTTCCACACCTGGTTGGCGAAGTGCAGCGCCAGGAAGCGGTCGGGACGACCGGTGAAGTCCTTGATGTCGCTGGGCAGCAGCGTGGAGGAGTTCGTGGCGAAGATCGTCTTCTCCGGTGCCAGTTCGCCGAGCTTGCGGTAGGTCTCCTGCTTGATGGAGAGCACCTCAGGCACCGCCTCGATCACGAGATCGGCGTTAGCTACGGCGGTGGCGAGATCCGCGCTGAGCACGATGCCATCACGGGTGGAGTCGGCCTTGTCGGCGCCACCCTCGACGTCGGTGCGGTAAATCTCGGCGAGCTTGGCGAAGCGATCGCGAGCGGCGGTGAGTGCGGCCTCATCGATGTCATACGCGGTCACCTCGAACCCGTGGAAGGCCGTCTGGAAGGCGATCTGCGAGCCGAGCACACCGGTACCGAGAACGGTCACCTTGCGAATGTCACTGGTCATGTCTGTGTCCTTTCCTGTCACGCGGTCACGCCGCGCACGATCTGTTGGATCTGGAGCCGGACCGAGCGGGTTCGCTCGATCGGAGTGAGAGACGCGCTCACAAGCGCGAGATGAAGCACGGCGAAGACCGAGCGCGCGGCTAGTTCCGCCGCGGTGCCATCGACGGGCAGAAGGGCGGCGACAGCTCCTTCCAGCCGGGCGATGACGGCGATGCCCTCCTGCCGATGCGGCTCCTGCGCACCGCCGAAGAGGAGTTCACGCTGATATGCCGTCGTGTTCTCCGGGTGGCGTTCGGCCAGCGCGAGCACCGGCTCGACGAGGGCGAACACCGCCGCAGCCGGATCGTCGATCGTGCGCGCCCGCGTGATTCCGTCATCGACGGCTGCCGCGAACGCCTCGTTCTCCACCATGAGGATGAGCTCGCCCTTCGTGGCCGCGTAGCGGAACAGCGTGCCGGCGGCAACGTCGGCACGCTCGGAGATCTGCTGCGTCGTCACCCCGGAGAAGCCGTGCTCGGCAAACAGATCACGCGCGGCCGCCATGATGCGATCCCGCTTGTCCTGCTTGTTGCGATCCCGTCGCCCGCTCATCACTGCTCCTGAGTTTGCTCATTTATGAGTGTACTCACTTTTCTGGATGATGGGGTCTCATGCCGGAGGATGACGCGAATCAGCCCGCGGACCGACGCGCCTGCGTCGCCGAATGCCCAGGCTGGAAACATGAACTCGATCATCCGCGCAGACAACCTCGTCAAGACGTATGGCGCTACCACTGCCCTGGCCGGGGTGAGCCTGGCCGTGAGCGCGGGCGAGTCGGTGGCCATCATGGGCGCATCCGGATCCGGCAAGACGACGCTGCTGCACACGCTCGCCGGTGTGATCACGCCGGATTCCGGTTCTGTCATGCTGACCTCCGGCGGAGGCACGCAGGACGTCGCGCGCATGAGCGACAGCGAGCGCTCTCGCCTGCGCCGCGAGTCGTTCGGCTTCGTCTTCCAGCAGGGCCTGCTGCTGCCAGAGCTCACCGCGCTGGAGAACGTCGCCCTCTCGGCAATGCTCGCGGGCGCCGCCCGCGCGGACGCAGAGGCGCGCGCCCGCACCTGGCTCGCCCAGCTCGGCCTCGGCGGCATGGAGGATCGCCGCATCGGCCAGCTCTCCGGTGGCCAGGCGCAGCGCGTCGCCATCGCCCGCGCCCAGGTGACCGGCGCGCCGGTCGTCTTCGCCGATGAGCCGACGGGAGCACTGGACTCGCGCACGTCATCCGAGGTGATGACGGCCCTCATCGCCGCGACAGCAGGGCAGGGGCGCACGCTGATCGTCGTGACGCACGACCGCACCGTCGCCACGCGATGCAGCCGCATCGTCGAGATGCGCGACGGTCGTATCTCGGGCGCCTGGGCCGCCCCGCAGACAGAACGGGCGTCGGCTCCGGATGTCCACACAGGCGTCGCCTCCCATCCGGATGCTCTTCTCGCCGCCGTCGCCATGCCGACGACCACACGAACGGGGAACGGACGATGAGCGCGCGCATGATCGGGCGGGTACTGTCTCTCTCGCTGCGCAACGAGAAGGGCAGCCGGTCGACCGTGATCCTGCCCCTCGTCGCGTTCGCGATCGTCACGGCCCTGATCCTGGTGCTTTTCGGTGGCGCGCAGACGTTCTGGACCTATCAGGACGAGGTGTCGATGATGTATCAGGCGCTGGCCGTCATCGCTCTCGCTCTCCTGCTGCCGCCGATGCTCTCCCTCGGCGGTGCGGCCGCGCGCCTGTCGGCGGGACGTCGCGATGAACGACTGTCAACCCTGCGACTTCTCGGCGTGCCGTCGTCCGCGATTCAGGTCGCGACCGTCATCGAGTCCGCGGTGATCGCACTGCTCGGAGCGATCCTGGGATCGATCGGATCATTCGCACTGCTGCCGCTGATCGCGCTCGTTCCGTTCCGCGGTGCGCCGCTCGGTTTCGCGGCCGTCGTTCCCCCGGTGTGGGGCTTCGCCGCCGTCGCCGCGACGGTCGTGCTGCTGGCCGCGATCAGTTCCATCCTGAGCCTCCAGCGCGTGGTGCTCTCACCGCTGGGTGTGCGCACACGCCAGGACGCACCGCGCCTGTCGTGGCTGCGTCCTGTGATCGCCGTGGTCCTGGTCGCCATCGCCTCGACCGTCACCGGCGCGATAGGAGGCGTCGCCGCAGCACCGTTCATCATCTTCGGCATCCTCGCGCTCTGCTTCGGCGGCACACTGGCCCTCCTCAACCTCGTGGGCCCGTGGGTGCTGGCGACCGTCGCTCGCGGACAGGCTCGTCGGGCGGCCACACCGGCGAAGCTCCTCGCCGCCCGGCGCGTGACGGAAGATCCGAAGGCGGCGTGGCGTCAGATCTCCGGCATCGCGATGACGAGCTTCATGTCAGTGTTCGCCGGAGCCGGCGTCTCGCTGCTCGGCATGATCGGCAGCGAAGCGGGAACGGCCGCCGACCAGTTCCTGATCGCGGATATCCGGACCGGCTTGATCATCACCGTGGTGGGCTCGTTCCTCATGGTGGCGTGCGCAGTAGGCGTCTCACAGTCAGCGGATGTGATAGATCGTCGCGAGCTGTCGCGCTCGCTCACCATGCTCGGCACGGAGCTGTCCACCATGGACGCGGCACGACGCCGTTCGGTGATGTCACCATTGCTGGTCACCAGCCTCGGCTCAGCCGCCATCGCCGCGATCGTGCTGTTCCCCCTGGTGGGCGCGAGCCTCATCCTCGCGCCGCTGACATTCGTGGTCATCGGCGGTGTGCTGCTGGTGGGAGCAGGCATTGTGCGAATCGCGCTCATGACCTCGCGCCCGCTGCTGGCGGGAACCGCGCGGATCAACTGACGCGATTTCCGAGAGGCATGACAAGGAGCCTTGACATCCGTCCTCGCATCGAGGAGAGTGGTGTCAAGGTTCCTTGTCATCTGCGATCGGAAGGAGAGCATCATGCCCCTCCGCAATCTGAGGTGCCGAACCCGGTCGTTCTCCCAGCTGATGGTGATGGACACCCGTGAGATGGTCCGATTCCCCCTGATCGGGGTCTCCATGGTCACCATGATGCTGATCCTGCTGGTCATCCATGTGAGCCTCTGGTACGCGTTCACGATGATGGGCGCCCAGCCTCGTGTCGTCGTCACCGGCGCCAACGCGCCGACGATCGCGGCAGAACTAGCGACCGAGGGCATCATCACGACCCCGGCGGAGTCGGGCACGCACGCTGTCAACTCGCGTGTCGAGGTGGACGCAGATGGGGCCACGGTGACGCTGCTCGAGAGCGGCGTGGCGTGGGACCCGATCTGGCAGGCGCTCCGAACCGCGGGGCTTGCGGCCGAGCACATCCGCGTCATCGACTCCGTCGGCGACGAGGTGCCCGACTTCCTCCGAGTGAACCTGGGGACCACCCTGCTTGCCGGCATCGCTTCGATCGCGCTGATCGGTACCGCTGTGCCCATCATCGCCATGCGGGAGCGCGGGGCTCTTCGGCTCATTGCCACGACGCCTACGCCTCGCTGGCTGTACCTCGTTTCGTTGCTGCCTCTGCGGCTGGCCCTCGTGACCGTCACCAGCGTCGGGATCGCGATCATCGCGATTGCTCGCCAGTACGCGGATCCCGGCGCGATGGGCGTTCTGACGGTCACGATCGCCTGCGGTGCCGTGATGCTGTTCGGCGTCGCGGCACTGGTCGCCTCCCGCGGTGCGAACACCGACGCGGCGCAGCAGGCACTGGTCACCGTGATTCTCGCCCTCGTCTTCAGCTCCGGCGGCGCGGTGCCCCTGACGCTGCTGCCCGAACCGGTGCGCGTCGGGCTCGGACTCCTTCCCGGCTCGTGGTTCGTCGGCACCGTGAACGAGGCGATTGCCGGTATGCCCGCAGCCCTACCCTTCGCGGTGGCGTGGGCGCTGATGCTCCTCCTCGGCGGGACCTGCGCGGTGGCTGCGTCCCGCCGCTTCCGCTGGGACGGCCCCTCGGGCAAGTCCGACCGTGCCATCGCCCTCCGCGCCCAGACCCCTATCGATCCGCTGTCCCGGGAAAGGACGATGTCATGAGCGACAGAACTCCGCGCGAACGTGCGGCCGCGCGCCGCTACCTCTGGGAGTTGATGATCCCCTCGGCGCTCTTCGTGGTGCTCCTCGTGATCGTGCCGATCGTAATCGACCCGCCGGAAGGGTCACCCCTCGCGATAGTGATCGCCCTCCTCCCTCTCATCCCCACCGTGTGGATGCTCATCGCCGTTGTCCGCTTCACCCGGACGTTCGACGAGTACATGCGCGGGTTCGCCCTGCGCGCCTGCGCGGTGGGCTTCGGTGCGGCGATGATCACCGCCGTTGCGGGAGGAATCATCGAGGGTGCGGTCGGCCCGCTGCCGAACCTGGTGTGGGCCGTGTTCGTGGTCGGCATGTCCGCGTGGGGAATCACGCTGGCGCTCTCGTCGATACGAGATGCACGGTGAACAATGTGATCCGGTCGCTGCGACTCGCGGCGGGCCTATCCCAGGTGGAGCTCGCCGAAACGCTCGGAGTGTCACGCCAGACTGTGAACGCGTTGGAGACCGGCAAGTACGATCCCTCGCTTCCCCTCGCGTTTCGCATCAGCGCGACCTTCGATCAGCGGATCGAAGACATCTTCTTTCCCGGCGCCGAGGACGCGCCCCCGACGGGAGGCCGACGATGAGCACGGCGATCCTCGTGAGGAACGCCACCCGTTCCGTCCCCGCACCGCGAGCGCGTCGGCCACGACGGAATGGAGGCGAAGCCGCACCCCGGACGATTCTGAACGACGTGTCGTTCGAGGTGCGGGAGAACGAGATCACCGCGTTGCTGGGGCCGAATGGCGCGGGGAAGTCGACGACGATCGATCTCATCGCTGGGTTGGAACGCCCGTCATCCGGTGAGGTTCGGGTGTTCGGCTTCGATCCGTATCATTCGCGTCGAGAGATCACGCAGCTCGTCGGCGTCCAACCGCAATCCGGCGCGCTGCCCCCGTTCCTCACCGTCGATGAAACGCTCCGCTTGTTCGCCGCGTTGCGGCACGCCTCGTCGAACACCGCTGGTCTGCGCGGCCGACTCGGGTTGGACTCGGCACGGAACACGAGAGTGAAGCACCTCTCCGGTGGTCAGCAACGACGCCTTCTGATCGGCGCCGCCCTCCTCGGCAATCCTCGGCTCCTCGTCTTGGACGAACCCGGGGCCGGACTCGATCCCGCGATGAGACGCGAAGTCGACGACCTGATCCTCGAGATCCGGGCCGAGGGCACCACCGTTCTGCTCACCACTCATCACCTCGACGAAGCCGAGCTCCTGTGTGATCAGGTGGTCATCCTGGCGGACGGACGTGTGGTCACCGCCGGTACGCAGGAAGATCTCACGCGCGAGCTCGCGCAGGACGCGGAAGTCTCCTTCACCCTCGCACCAGGAGCTGATCCGAGTCGTCTCCACGATGTGATCGGTGAACACTGGCAGACCCGCCCGCTCCACGATGGCGACCGGATCACCGTGACCACGCCCGACGTCGACGCGCTCCTGCGACGGCTCACGTTTGCGCGAGACCTCCGCGTCACCGGGATCAGCGTTCGCCAGCCGACCCTGGAAGATGCCTACCTCGCGGTGACCTCATGAGCGCAGGTGAGGCTGCCGGGGCGTGGGATCTGACCGACTCGCCGACCCGAACGTTCGACACCCTTCACGACGTGGCAGCGCTGACGGGCGTCTTCCTGCGCGAACTGCAACGATCCCGCGGGCTCTGCCTGACTGTCGTCGGCACGGCTATCGGACCCATCGCCGCTGCCGTGTGCCTGGATCTCCTCGTGCGCAGCAACGGCACACTGTTCGCCGCCAGCGCTCCCACACTTGCCGCGCTCCTCGGTTTGATGGTCCCGACATCGCTGCTCGCGCTCCCACTGGTGCGACTGCGCGACAGAGGAACTCTCCGGTTGATTGCGACGACACCCGCGCGCCAGTCTTCGGCGATGCTGGCGGGAGTCGCAGTCGCGACACTCGGCACAGGGGCGACGATGGTGGTGTTCCTCGGCACGCTTGCGATCTCCTCAACGCTCGGGCCGCTCGCCGTGGCGGGTGCTCTGGCATCGCTCACGTTCGGTGTCGGGCTCGCATCCCTCGTTGGCGCATTCGTTCGGAACCCGGCCACCGCGCGTGCGCTGGCGATGCTGGCCCCGGCGGTCACCGTGGTTGTGAGCGACGCACTCCCCTGGGCGCGCATCTTCCCCACGCTCACCCCCGTGATCGACCTGCTGCCGACCGTCATCATCGGTCACGCCGTCAGCGCGGGCGCGGGCGCGGGTGCGGGTTCAGGTTCAGGTGCTGTGGCGCCGTCTGCCGAACCGGTTCTGATCATCGCGGTTCTGATCGTCGCGGTTGTGGGCGTCGCGATGTGCATCATCGGCATCCGACGATGCCACACCTGATTACACGGCGGCCCTCCGGCCGGGCCACAGTGCATCGACCCACGCGGGATCGGATCACATCGCCGTGCGAGGAGTCCTTGCCCGTCGTACGTGCGCCGCTTCTCCGACGCGAACCACGCCGACGTAGGAGATCGACTTGCCCGCGGCGCTCGCGTAATCGACCTCACGTTGCACCGACGTGCCGAGGTACCCATCGGGGCAGACCACGACGACACGATCCGCCAGGTCGATCTTGCGCAGATGCAGCGCATCCAGCACGGTCTTCTGCTCGTCCGTGACCGGCCCGTCTGCTTCTGCGGGAGCAAGCACGATGATTCCGGCAAACGTCAGCTGGCGGTTCACCATTCGCATCACGTCCGCGAACCGAGCCGAGCCGCAGATGCAGACGATCTCCGGACGATCCTCGACCTCGTGGACGTCAGACATGCCTCAGCCCGCGAAACCCTGCCGTGCTTCCCAGGCCGAGCGAACCATCTCGTCGACATCGTGACGCATCGCCCAGTCGAGGTCGCGCGCAGCAAGCTCGCCCGTGGCGACGATGCGGTCCGGGTCGCCGGCGCGGCGCGGTGCGATCTCCGGCGTGAAGTCAATGCCCGTGACGCGCGCCATGGCGTCCATGATCTGCTTGACGGAGAGGCCGTTCTGCGAGCCGAGGTTGTAGGCGGCCTCTACCGGCTCACCGGCATCAAGGCGACGAGCGGCGGCCACGTGGGAGATCGCCAGATCCGACACGTGAACGTAGTCGCGCACGTTGGTGCCATCGGGGGTGTTGTAGTCGTCGCCGAAGATCGCGGGCGTGTGTCCCTCGATCAGGCGATCGAACACCATCGGGAACAGGTTGTGGGGGCTGGTGTCCGGCAGACCCTTCTCCCCCGAGCCGACCACGTTGAAGTAGCGCAGCGAGGTGTGACGAAGCGGCTTGTCGCTGTCGGCGGTCGCCACCGCCTGATCCCGGATGAGCCACTCGCCGATGAGCTTGGACTCCCCGTAGGGAGATGCGGGAGCCTTCGGCAGATCCTCGGTGACGAGATCGACATCGGGGGTGCCATACACGGCAGCGGACGAGGAGAACACGAGCTTGTCCGCGCCGGTCTCCGCCATCGCGTCCAGCACCACACGGGTCGCTTCGACGTTCTGCTGGTAGGTGTGCAGCGGGCGACGCACCGAGACGCCCGCGTACTTGTAGCCGGCGACGTGAATCACGCCGCTCACGCCGTGCTCGCGCAGCACGCTGACGAACAGCTCGCGGTCCAGGATATCGCCCTGGATGAAGGTGACATCTTCCGGCACGAACGACGCGTGCCCGCTGGAGAGATCATCGATCACGACCGGGGTCATCCCGGCGCTCTGCAGAGCGCGAACGACGTGGGAACCGATGTAGCCGGCGCCGCCGGTGACAAGCCAGGTGGTCATGGTTCCATCCTGCCAGGTGCGACGCGCGGCTCCCGCCGCCGCGGCGTCAGGATCCGGCGGCGTGGCGGGCCCGTTCCGCACGCGCCGACCAGCGTGCACCCTCATATCCCACCGTGATCGGATGCTCGAAAGCACGGGAGATCACATCGGTGGTGACCGTATCCACTGCCACACCCGATGCCACCGTGGCGCCATGCGAGATCACCAGGGCATGCGTGGTTGATTCCGGAAGCTCCTCCAGATGATGGGTCACCAGCACCGACGCCACCTCAGGAACGTCCCGCGCCAGATCATCGATGGTCTCCAGCAGCTGTTCTCGAGCGGCCACGTCCAGCCCCGTGGTCGGCTCGTCCAACAGCAGAAGTCGCGGCTCGGCGATCAGGGCACGCGCGATCAGCGACCGTCCGCGCTCACCCTGCGAGAGGTGCTGCCACAGTCCGTCACGCTGCGCGGTGAGGCCCACGAGGGCGATGAGCTCATCGGCGTGGGCAATCTCCGCAGCGCTGGGCTCCCAGCGCATCGGTCGCTCGACCGTGCCGGTGATTCCGGTCAGCACGATGTCCTGAACGGAGTGCGCCGTGCGAATCGGGTGGCGCGGATTCACGTGTCCGATATCGCGCCGCAGCACGGCCAACTCGACCCGTCCGAGACGCCGCCCCAGCACGTCGACGGTGCCGGACGTCGGGAAGGTCTGCGCACCACAGAACCCCAGGATCGTGCTCTTGCCCGCACCGTTGGGTCCCAACAGTGCCCAGTGTTCCCCCGCCCGCACGGTGAGATCGATGCCGTGCAGGATCGTCCGACCCTCGCGGCGGAACACGATGTCGCGCAGCTCGAGAACGGCTGGGGAGGATTCGAGGACGGTCATGGCAGAACTCCTTCACGACAGTTGGCGGATACCGACGTGCGGGTTCCACTCTGAACATCAGCGGAGGGCTCAGAGACGGTCATGGCAGAACTCCTTCATGACCGGAAATCTCGCCCTCATGACAGGAAGTCCGTCAGCGCGGTCAGATGGGTGCGGCTGGTTGCGGCAGAGCGGGCCGCATCACGATCGATGATCGCCTCCGCGAGGGCGACATGATCGTCGTGATCGGCGTCCGATCCCCCGGTGGGCCGTCGTCTCACCATGTCCTGCATCGATTCACGCAGCCGCGGCGTGAAGCCGTCGAACAGGTCGAGCAGGATCGGGTTGTGGGCCGCAGCCACGACAGCGCGGTGGAAGGCGAGGTCCGCCACCACGTACTCCTCGCGGCTGAGCGTGTCGTCGGCGCGTGCGGCCAGCGCATCGCGAAGTGCGCGGATATCGGTGCGGGTGCGGCGCTCCGCCGCGAGCGACGCAGCTTCGGTCTCGATCGCGATGCGCGCCTCGATCACGGCGGTGAGATCGGAGCGCCGAACGACATCGTCCCATTCCTCCACCACGTCCAGCGCTGTGACGAACACGCCGGCCCCCTGACGAGAAGCGAGCACACCGCGACCGGCGAGGAGACGAATCGCCTCACGCACCGTGGAACGACCGACACCGAGCTGTGGGGCGAGCGTGGTCTCCCCCGGCAGCTTCTCGCCGAGCTCCCATTCCTGCGAGCGCACGCGCTCCAGGAGGAGGCGCGCCGCCTGATCGGCCAACGGCTCGCGTCGCACCTGCGCCATCTCCGCCTCCGTTCTCGTGCCCGTCCAGTATCACCCCAACAAGCCAAACATGTCTACTTGTCTGAGGAGTGGTGTACAGTGAACGCCATGACTCGGCTTCTCCTCCTTCTTCGTCGCCACGACGGGCTCTGACCGACCGGTACCCGTCGTGGCTCGCGTGCACCGGCCGATCACGCTCCGCAGAAGAGGAAAAGTCATGACCATCCCTACGACCACCCCGTTCTGGAACCGCCAGCAGCCGTCCCCGATGCCGTCGCACCGCTACGCCGACGTGTTCTCCCGGGTCGAGGTTCCCCTCACAGAACGCACGTGGCCCGATGCCCGCATCACCACCGCACCGCTCTGGGTTCCTGTCGACCTGCGCGATGGGAACCAGGCGCTCGCCGAACCCATGGACCCCGCCCGCAAGCGCCGCTTCTTCGAGATGATGGTGCGCATCGGCTACACCGAAATCGAGGTGGGATACCCGTCGGCGTCGCAGACGGACTACGACTTCGTGCGACTCATCGCGGACACCGACATCGCGCCGGAGAATGTCACCATCGTCGTGTTCACGCCGGCGCGACGCGACCTCATCGAGCGCACTGTGGAGTCGATCCGCGGCGTGCGAAACCCCGTGGTCATCCACATGTACACGGCGACGGCCCCGATGTGGCGCGATGTGGTGTTGGGGCGTGATCGCTCCCAGCTGTTGGAGCTGATCCTGAACGGCGGACGAGACGTCCTGGAATTCGCCGGCGACCTGCCCAACGTACGGTTCGAATTCTCGCCCGAGGTGTTCAATCTCACCGAGCCCGACTTCGCCCTGGACGTGTGCAACAGCATGACCGCGCTCTGGGAGGCGTCGGAAGACCGGCCGGTGATCCTGAACCTGCCGGCCACCGTGGAGATCGCGACGCCCAACGTCTACGCGGACCAGATCGAGTTCATGCATCGCAACCTGGCTCGTCGTGACGGGGTGATCCTGTCCGTGCATCCGCACAACGATCGCGGTACCGGCATTGCCTGCGCGGAGCTGGCCGTTCTTGCTGGAGCGCAGCGCGTCGAGGGCTGCATCTTCGGCAACGGCGAGCGTACGGGCAACGTCGATCTCGCCACGCTCGCCCTGAACCTGCACGCGCAGGGTGTCGACCCGATGATCGACTTCTCCGACATCGACGAGGTGCGCCGCGTGGTCGAGGACAGCAACCGCATCGAGGTGCACCCGCGGCACCCGTATGTCGGCGATCTCGTACACACCGCCTTCAGCGGCACCCACCAGGACGCGATTCGCAAGGGCTTCGCCGAGCACCGCGAGCGCGCCGCTCGTGAGGGGGTCCGCGAGCGCGAGGCTGCGTGGCGCGTGCCCTACCTGCCCGTGGATCCGGCTGATCTGGGTCGCTCGTACGACGCCGTGATCCGCGTCAACTCTCAGTCCGGGAAGGGCGGTATCGCCTACCTGCTGGAGACCGAGTACGGCATCGAGCTGCCGCGCCGCGCCCAGGTGGATTTCTCCCGTCGCGTGCAGCGCCACACCGACGCGACCGGCGACGAGGTGTCGGCCGCCGAGCTGTGGGACGTGTTCGCGGAGGCGTATCTGCGCGCGACTCCCTTCGCCGTGCGGGAGATCGACACCGACGAGAAGGGCACGGCGGCTCGGATCGTTGACGGCGAGGGGACGGAGTCCAGCGCGACCGTGGTCGGCGGTCCGGTGGAGGCGGTGCTCGCCGCGCTCGGGTCCGCAGCCACGGGGATCGATGTGCTGAGTCTGCACCAGACCTCCATCGGCCGCGGCGCCGATGCGGATGCGCTCACGCTGATCGAATACCGCTCCCCCGCCGGCGTCGGGTGGGCCGCGGGTCGTCATCGCTCCACGGTCACCGCCACCGCGCAGGCGGTCCTCGCCGCCGCCGGTTCCTGAGCAAGCGCGGCGCGAGACGAAGGGCCGTCGCAAGTCACGTCCCGCCGCGGCGCAAGTTGCCGCGGCGGGACGTGGGCCTCAGAGTTAGTCCATGACCACTGCACTCGATCGTGCTCGGGGCGCGCTCACGGGCCTCGCCCTCGGCGATGCGCTGGGCATGCCGACACAGGATCTGTCGCGGAGCGTGATTCTCGCCGACTACGGCGAGATTCACGAACTCCGCGCCGCGGCGCCCCGCCAACTCATCGCGGCGGGGCTTCCCGCCGGCACGATCACCGACGACACCGAGCAGGCCCTCCTCCTCGCAGATCTTCTGATCGACGCCGCAGGCACAATCGACATCCATCGTTTCGCCGAAGCACTCCTGTCCTGGGAGCAGCGCATGCTCGCGGCAGGGTCTCTCGATCTCCTCGGGCCGTCAACGAAGCTCGCTCTCTCTCGTCTACAGGCGGGCGAGGACCCCGCCGTCACGGGCACCCGTGGGGCGACGAACGGTGCCGCGATGCGGGTCACGCCCGTCGGTATCGCGTTCGCTCCCGAGCCGCGCGGTCGGCTGCTGGATGCCGTCCGCGCCTCGGCGCTCGTCACGCACAACACGTCGATCGGCCTCGCGTCCGCAGCTGCCGTTGCCGGAGCGGTCAGTGCTGGCATCGAGGGTGCCGATACGCACGCCGCCGCACTGTTCGGTGCCGGCCTCGCGGATGAGGCGGAAGCACGAGCACCCTGGATCGACGGGGCCAGGGTCGGACCGCGCATCCGCTGGGCGACGGATCTGCTGCGCGATGCGTCGCCCACCGATGCAACGCGCCTGTGCATCGACCTCATCGGCACATCGGTCGCGGCTCAGGAGTCGGTGGTGGCGGCGCTCGCCCTTGCCGCCAGCGGTCTCGAGCCGTGGCGCGCCCTGGGTGTGGCGGCCAGCGTCGGCGGCGATACCGACACCATCGGGGCGATCGCCGGCGCTGTGCTCGGAGCTGCGCACGGGATGCAGGCGTGGCCGACGGACTCCGTGTCACTCGTGACGCGCGTGAACGATCTGGACCTCACGTCTCCCGCGTCCGGCCTGCTGGCACTGCGCGTGTCTCCGTCCGCGTGAGCACCCGAGCGGAGACACACGCGAACAGAGCCGGTGCACGGCTTCGGAGCAGTCGCGAACAATTCGGACCTCAGCGGTGAAGACAGATGCGCAGCGCCGCCCAAGCACTCGCGCGCCATGTCTCCGGACCAGCGCGCCGCCCGAGCCCGTTCATCATTCGCGGACGCGCACGGGGTCACCTAGGATGCCTGCATGAACTTCGCCGGCCCCACCGCCATCTTCCTCGTCGTGCTGGCCACCGTCATCGGCTTGGCCATCGCGTACACGGTGATCTTCCTCGCGGTGCGCCAGGCGCTGCGCTCTCACGCCGTCTGGGTGGCCACGGGCAAGCTGGACGCGGTCGTGAATGGCCGCCCATACACGGAGCGCCCGAAGGGCTGACGAGCTCAGCCCGGTTCGCACCCGGCCCGTGGCGACCTGCGGGAGACAGAACAAGAGTCCTGGTTCTCGGGACCACCCGCCCGCCCCACGATGCCGCGCACACCACCCACACCCACGACGGAGACACGCATGACCTCCACGAAGCAGCCGGGTCGACTGGTGTACGCCGGCAGCGTCATCGTCGACATCGGTGTCGCGGTGCCCGCGGTCCCTCGGACCGGCACGGAGGTGCTCGCCACGCATGCTGAGATCACGGCGGGAGGTGGAGCCAACACGCTCATCGCCGCGGCACGCGACGGCGCGGCCACTGTCTATGCGGGACGCTACGGCAGCGGCCCGTTCGGCACGATCGTCGCCGACACGCTGCACAGCATCGATTGCGCGACGCCCATCCCCGCGGCGGAACGGGACAGCGGCTACTGCATCGTGATGGTGGACGACACCGCGGAGCGCACCTTCATCACGGTCGATGGCGCGGAAGCAGACGTCTCCCTGAGGGAACTTGCGGCAATCCCGATGCGCGACCAGGACCTCGTGGCGGTGACGGGATACGTCCTGACCCCCGCGACAAGCGCAGAGACCGTTCCGGCCTGGCTGGAGTCCCTGCCATCGGCGCGCGTACTGCTGGATCCCGCGCCCGTGTTCGCCACCGTGCGAGCCGAAGTGCGTCGACGAGTCCTCGCCCGCACCGACGTCCTCACCGCCAACGCTGCCGAGGCCCGCGAACTCACCGAAGCCGGCGACGATGTACCGCTCGCCGAGGTCGCAACCCGACTGCGCAAGCTGCTACGACCCGATGCCGTCGTCCTGGTGCGCGATGGCGGTTCCGGCTGCTGGATCGCCGACAGCACGGGCACACGCGCGGTGGCCGGATTCCCGCAGCACGCCGTGGATACGACGGGTGCCGGCGACACGCACCTCGGCGTGCTGTGCGCGGCGCTTCTGCGCGGCGACTCGATCGACGCCTCCGCGCGCCGGGCGAACGCCGCCGCCGCGATCTCGGTCACGCGTCGCGGGCCCGCAACGTCGCCCGACGCACAGGAAACCGATGCGCTCCTGGCGGCGCATGGGGTCGATCTGCCTCGCGTTTCACCTTCGGACGGGTCGCAGGCTGAACCGTCGTCCGCTGACGACCGCTCACCGCAGTCCATGGATCCCGCAAACCGAGCCGCAGCGGCGACGCGGACCGAGCACGCCGGATGAGGTCATACCCCGACAGCATCGCCGCCACCGTCGAGCATGAACTCGTGATCAAGAAGTCCCGGTTCATCACGCACGCGATCCCGGTGCGATCCGTTCCCGAAGCGGACGCCGCCATCGCTCATATCCGCACGCGGTACTGGGATGCGCGACACAACTGCACGGCGATGATCACCGGTGTCCTGGGTGACCAGGCGCGCTCGTCAGACGATGGCGAACCGAGCGGCACGGCCGGGATGCCGATGCTGGAGGTGCTGCGTCGTCGCGAGCTCACCGATCTGGTGGTGATCGTCACGCGGTACTTCGGCGGAATCAAACTCGGTGCAGGCGGCCTGGTCCGCGCGTACTCCTCCGCCGTGTCCGAAGCCCTCGACCTCGCTGCGATCATCCATCGCCGCGAGCTGGTCGCGGTGACCGTGGAGGTCCCCTACGCGGATGCCGGGCGATATGAGAATGTGCTGCGCGACTGGTCGGGCCGCCATGATGCGGTCATGGACGAGACGCGGTACGCGGCGAGTGCCGTGCTGGGGATGCGTGTGAGTCCCGATGCGCTGGACCGGTTCGATGCAGACCTCGCCGCGGCCTCGGGCGGGCTCGTCGCCGCGCACCGCGGCGAGGTGTCGATCATCGATGTCCCCGTAGGCTGACCCGGCGCGGACAGCCTCACGACACGAGCGGATGTCGGTGCCGTCCGTAGACTGGATGCCAGCCGCCGCGAGCGGTGCACGAGGCAGACGGGGAGGCGCGATGACGGACGATGTGGCGAGTGTGATGGCGGAACTCGCCGCCCTCGAAGACCCTCGCATGCGCGCGGTGAACGAGCGCCACGGCGACGACCACGGCGTGAACCTCACGAAACTCCGCGGCGTGGCCAAGCGGATCGGAGCGCAGCAGCCGCTGGCGGACGATCTGTGGGCCACCGGCGACACCGCTGCGCGCCTGCTCGCATTGCTGTTGATGAAGCCGAAGGACCACTCGCCCGACGAGCTCGACACGATGCTCCGCGAGGCACGCGCGCCGAAGGTGATCGACTGGCTCGTCAACTACATCGTGAAGAAGTCCCCGCACGCGGAAGCGCTCCGAGAGCGCTGGTTCACCGATCCCGATCCGATCGTGCAGGCAGCCGGGTGGGCGCTCACGTCCGAGCGCATCGTGAAGAAGCCAGCAGGGCTCGACCTGCCCCGGCTGCTGGACCTGATCGATCCGGCGATGCGCGACGCCCCCGAACGGCTGCAGTGGGCCATGAACGATGCGCTCGCGCAGATCGGCATCTATCACCTCGAGTATCGCGAGCGCGCTGTGGAGATCGGTGAACGGCTCGAGGTACTGAAGGACTACCCCACTCCGCCGAACTGCACGTCCCCGTTCGCTCCCCTGTGGATCACGGAGATCGTGCGCCGACGGGAAGGCGCGTGAGGGGCCGCTTCACCGACGTCTGGTTCGATTTCTTCGGCACGCTCGTCGAGTATGAGCCGAGTGTGCACACAGGAGACGGCACCGCGCTCACGGCACCACAGTCCTTCGCCGCGCGTCACGGCTCGGGAGCTGACGCCAGCGCCGCGTGGGGTCGTGCCTGGGCCGAACACGAATCGGATGCGGTGTGCACGGGACGCGAATACTCCCTCTCGCAGGTGGCGGCCCGGTTTGCTGACCTCATCGACGTGGACGCCTCCGCCTCTGATCGTCAGCTGCTGGTCGACGAGTACCTCGCGGACTGGATCGTGCCCGTCCGGGTGCGTGACGGTGCGGCTGAAGCGCTCGCGACGCTGGCGAAGGACCACCGCGTGATCGTCGTCAGCAACACGCATGATGAGCGGCTGGTGCCGGACCTGCTCGCCCGCTTCGATCTCGACCGGCACATCGAGGCCACGGTGCTGTCTGTGTCGGAGGGATGGCGCAAGCCGCACCCGAATCTCTTCGCGGCGGCCCTCACGAAGCACCCCGTCGACCCGTCGCGCGTCGCGTTCATCGGCGACACCTGGGACGCCGACGTCGAAGGGCCACGCCGCGCCGGCATGTCGGCGTTCTTCGTCGGCGCACCGACCCCGAGCCGTCCGGCGCTCTCACTGCATGATCTTCCCGCGCATCTCTGCGCCTGAACCCGAGAAGGATCCATGACCCCCACGTCAGCCCCCGCACAGCACAGCGTCATCCTCGATGTCGACACCGGCATCGACGATGCGATGGCCGTCCTGTACGCGCTGCACCACCCCGACATCGACGTGCGGGCGATCACGTGTGTCGCCGGCAACGTCGAGCTGCCGCAGGTGCTGGACAACACGCTCGCGCTGCTGGAACTGGCGGGCGCACCGCAGATCCCGGTGGCCGGCGGTGCCGAGCAGCCGCTCATCGGCGAAGCGCGATCTGCGGCCTGGATCCACGGCTCCGACGGCGTCGGCGGTATCGAGCTGCCCCGCGGCGTGCGCACGCCCGAGCCGGTGCGTGCGGTCGAGCTGCTGAGACGGACGCTCATGGCGTCGGAGCAGCCGCTCACGATCATCACGCTTGCTCCCCTGACGAACATCGCGCTGCTGCTGCGCGCACACCCCGAGGTGGCGCCGCGTATCGCGCGCATCGTGACGATGGGCGGTTCAGCATCGGTCGGCAACGCCAGCGCGACCGCCGAGTTCAACGTGTGGCATGATCCCGAAGCGGCGCACATCGTGTTCACCAGCGGCGTCCCGCTCACGATGTACGGCCTGGACGTCTTCGATCGCATCCGTGCCGACGACGTGCAGGTCGCAACGCTCCGTCAGGACGACCCCGTGCAGCGTGCCCTCGCCGGTCTCCTGTCGTTCACCGTGACCGTGCCCGGCGGCGACACGATCGTCGACAACCGGCGCATCGGCGATGCCGGTGCGGTGATCGCGCTCACGAACCCGGAGCTCTTCACGTTCGAGTCGTACCCGGTGCACGTCGAGCTGGCACCGGGCGCGAGTCGTGGAGCGACGATCGTGGACCGTCGCCCGCACGCCGCCGAAGACGCGGTGCACGGCGCACAGGGCGCGTGGCCGGTGCTGGACATCGCGCTGCAGGCCGACGTCGATGCCGTGCTGTCCACGTTCTTCGCCGTCTTCCCCCGCTGACT
>NZ_JBJDRI010000035.1:0-45245 GCF_044987425.1 Microbacterium sp. ZW T5_56
GCCCACTCCGACAACGACGCCCACCCCGACACCGACGCCCACGACGCCGAGCCCGGACGGCCCGGAGCTGAGCGTCTCGCACGCGAGCGCCCTCAACCCGAACGTCGAGAACGTCATCACGGTGACCGGCACCGGCTACACCGGTGCGGCCGCAGCGAACGGCGTCTACATCGGCCTGGGCGACACCTCGCTCTGGCAGGGCAAGACGGCGTTCCCGCAGGACGGCTGGCTGGATGTGCAGTGGATCACCCCGCAGCGGGTCACGGGCGGCTCCTTCACCGCCACCTTCACAGTGCCGGCCGGAACGTTGGACCCGAAGGCGAGCTACCAATTCGCGACGTCGGCAGCCCACGGCCTGTCGATCACGGACCGTTCGCTGGATGCCTTCGCGGCGATCGAGATCCAGGACGTCGCCCTGGAACCCGCGATCCGCGTGGGTGCGGCCGTGGTCAAGCCCGGAGGTGAGCTGACCGTCTCCGGCGTCGGCTTCCCGGCCGGCGCGCCCATCACGGTGACCATCCACTCCGAGCCGTTCACCCTCGGCACCACCACGGCGGACGAGGCGGGCGCGTTCAGTGTGACCGGCACCCTCCCCGCCGACTTCCCGGCGGGCGAGCACACCGTGATCGTCACCTCGGGGGATATCGAGAAGCGCTCCACCATCACCGTGGCAGCTCCGGCCCAGCCGACTCCGGCTCCCGAGACGACCACGCCGGCAGCCCCGGTGTGCACGGCGCAGGAGATCACCGGTGGCAGCTTCGAGTGGGGCGTGAAGGCCAGCTTCGTGAACTACATCAACGGGTCGATCGCGAAGGGCTCCTCGTCCATCGGCTGGGGTTCGGCGTCGGGTGCCTACAACGCCAAGGATGACCGTGGTCGCGTGAGCTACTCCGGTTCGGCCAGCTTCACCGGCCACAGCGGCCTGCTGGATCTGACCCTGTCCAACCCGCGCATCGTGCTGAACGGCGCCTCCTCGGCGACGCTCTACGTGGATGTCGTGTCGGCGGGCTACGGCGGCAAGGCAGCAGTGAACCAGTCGGGCGTCGCCTTCGCGACCCTGAACCTGTCCGCTGCGAGCTCGTCCGGCCTCAGCTGGGACGGCGTCCCGGCGACGCTGACCGCTGCCGGTGCTGCGGCCTTCATGGGCTTCTACAGCGCTGGTGACGCGCTCGACCCCGTCTCGTTCTCGTTCTCGCTCGGCGCGGAGGTTCCGTGCGACTCATCTACGGATGCGTCGCTGGCCGTGACCGGTTCCGAGGCTCCGGCCGCCCTCCTCTGGGCTGCGCTCGGACTGATCGCCCTCGGTGCCGGCGTGATCGTGCGTCGTCGTCTGGCGGTCGCTTCGGTCTGATCCGGAACATAAGACAGAAGGCGGGGGAGTGATCCCCCGCCTTCTGGCGTATGCGGACGCACCGTCTCGAAAGAGCGAAGCTAACGCACAGGTGCACGGTGCCAGAATGGACGCATGGCCGATCACACTCCTCCCGCTGTGTCGGAGGCCCGCATCCGACGGGTTCCCAAGTACGGCGTGTTCCTGGTGCTCGGCGGAGGACTCGGCCTCATCACCGCGGCCATCCTCACCTTTGCCTTCGACGGCACCAACACGCCCAGCGCCATCGGTGTGACCTACTCGCCCGGCGCCGTGTTCGGCTTCCTCGCGCTGTTCTGCGTGGTCTGCGGCGTCGCAGTCGGTGCGATCGTCGCCCTCATCCTCGACAAGATGGCCGGTCGGCGCACGCGCACCGTCACCATCGAGCGTGAGACGTTCATCGAGGACTGACGCTCACAACGTCGCGTAGACGTTGAGCAGACGCACCAGCCCTGTTTCCGTTTCTGGTGAGAACCGGAAGCCCTCTGGCGTCTCCACGATCCCTCCGGCCGCGATCTGCTGGTCCCACCAGTCTGCGACGAAGTCGCGCGCCCACCCACCGGTGCGGAAGCCGTACGGCTCACTCGTGTAGGAGAACGGAATCATCATCTCGTAGCACGGATGATCGTAGGTGCGATGTTCCGGATCCTGGTCGAGGAAGTCCGCCATTGACATCGCGGTGGTGAGCGATGAGTACAGCAGGAACATCGTGGCGTACATCAGATGGGACTCGCCGTCCGCGTGCAGCGCGAAGAAGCCCTTCTCCTGCGCGATGCGTCGCGCGATCGTACGGATGCTGGCCTCGGCGTCGTTCAACGTCGGACCGACGGCCGCGATGCCGCGCAGGACGATCGGGGAGAACGAACCCTCGTTCACCTTCTCCAGCTCGTCGGCGAGGATCTCATCCGGATCGTCGAGGAAAACGTCCTCCGGTACCAGGCCCCGGATGAAGGTCTGGAAATCCGGTGCGATGAACGAGATGCGGTAGTCGTTCTCCTGATCGACGACCACCACGGACGGCTCGCCCTTCGGGCCGCACTCGCGATAGTCGAACATGAACTCACTGTGACCGCCAGTGGGGGTGTCAGCGAAGCAGACGCCGATATCGGGATAGCCCCACTCCGCCTGCATGAAGGGGGAGCCGAGGTCGCCGAGCAGCGACCAGGTGGCAGTGCGTCCGATGGCGTAGAGCCCGGTGACGGCGACATGATCGTCCGCCCACACATGCGCGTCGGTGGTGGGGAAGCAGTTGCGCTCCAGTGTTCCGCCGTTGCGCGTGCGGGCGAGTTCGACGTAGGCCGCGGGCAGCCGGTACCCGAGCTCCGCCTCGACTTCCGCCACGAGCGCGTCGCTGGGTGCCGGCTCGGTGTACTTCTCGAGACCGTACGCGGAATCGTCGAACAATCCCGCCAGCTCACCCTCGCTGAAGATCGACATGTGTCCTCCCGAGGGAAGTCTGCCATGCGCCGTCGAACAGTATCCCGCTCATCTGAGCGCGTCGCCTCTGCGCGCTCGCTCACCCGCGGTCCGCGGCGCGTTCACCTCCCGTTAGACTTGGCGTGTGGCCGCAGAAACCGCCGAATCCTCCTCGTCCTCCACCCCCAACTCCTACGCCGCAGCCGGTGTCGACACCGCTGCCGGAGACCTCGCGGTCGAACTCATGAAGTCGGCCGTTCGTGGCACGCACGGACCCGAGGTGCTGGGTGGTGTCGGCGGATTCGCCGGCCTGTTCGACGCATCCGCCCTGCTCGGCTACCGCCGTCCGCTGCTCGCCACCTCCACCGACGGTGTCGGCACGAAGGTGGCCATCGCCCAGGCGATCGACAAGCACGACACCGTGGGCCAGGACCTGGTCGGGATGGTCGTCGACGACATCGTCGTGGTGGGCGCGAAGCCGCTGTTCATGACCGACTACATCGCCTGCGGCAAGGTGTTCCCGGAGCGGATCGCGGAGATCGTTCGCGGCGTCGCCGAGGCGTGCGCGGCCACGGGGACGGCGCTGGTCGGCGGCGAGACCGCGGAGCACCCCGGTCTCCTCGGGGCAGACGACTACGACATGGCTGGCGCGGCGACGGGCGTGGTCGAGGCTGACCGCGTGCTCGGTGCTGAGCGCGTGCGTGACGGTGACGTGATTCTCGCGCTGGCGTCGTCGGGACTGCACTCGAACGGCTTCTCGCTGGTGCGCCACATCATCACCGGCGCCGGCATCTCCTACGGTGACAACTCCGCCGATCTCGGCACCACCTGGGGTGAGGCGCTGCTCGAGCCCACTCGCCTCTACACCACGCCGCTGCTGGGTCTCATCGACGCGATCGGCGATGGCGTGCATGCGCTCAGCCATGTCACCGGTGGCGGCCTCGCCGCCAACCTGGCGCGCGTGCTTCCGCTGGGTTCCTGGACCGAGGTCGAACGCTCCACGTGGTCGCCCTCGCCGGTGTTCCGCGTGCTCAACGAGATCGCCGGGACGTCCCTGGAGTCCACCGAGGGCACCTGGAACCTCGGCGTCGGCTTCTTCGCTGTCGTCGACGCATCCCGCGCTGCAGACGCCATCCGCACGATCGAGGCCACCGGCATCGCCGCCTGGCAGGTCGGCACGGTGCACACCACGAACCGCCCGGCGGGCGAGTTCGAACAGGGCGCCAAGGGCGTCGACGGCGGCGCGGTGCGTCTCGTCGGCTCCTACGCCCGCTGAATTACGAAGTAAGGAAACCCCCCGAATAATGTGCGGCATCGTCGGCGTCGTCGGAGCAGGCCCCGTCAATCAGGACATCTACGACGCGCTGCTGCTGCTGCAGCACCGCGGCCAGGATTCCACCGGCATCGCGACCGCCGAGACCGGCGGCCACGTGCACGTGCACAAGCTGAGGGGCATGGTCCGCGAGGGCTACCGCACCCGTGACATGCGCACGCTGCTCGGAAACATCGGCCTCGGCCATGTCCGCTACGCCACGATGGGTGCCGCCAGCAACGAGCAGGAGGCCCAGCCGTTCTACGTGAACGCGCCGTACGGCATCGTGCTGGTGCACAACGGCAACCTCACCAACACGCGTGAGCTCGAGCAGGAGATCTTCCAGAGCGACCGTCGTCACCTCAACACCTCCAGCGACACCGAGATGCTGGTGAACGTGCTGGCCAGCGAGCTGCAGAACACCAAGTCCGGTCCCGAGCTCGACGCCACGCAGATCTTCGACGCCGTCAGTCGTGTGCACGAGCGCGTGCGCGGATCGTACGCGGCGATCGCGGTGATCGCGGGTTACGGTCTGCTCGCATTCCGCGATCCGTTCGGCATCCGTCCGCTCATCCTCGGCAAGCGTCGCGCCGGCGACCAGGACGAGTGGGTCGTCACCAGCGAGTCCCTCGTGCTGGACAACGGCGACTACGACGTGGTGCGCGATGTCGCCCCCGGAGAAGCGGTCTTCATCGACCAGGACGGCAACCTCTTCTCGCAGCAGTGCGCGGCGGAGACGCAGCTGGCGCCGTGCGCGTTCGAGTACGTCTACCTCGCGCGCCCCGACTCGGTGATGAACGGGATCGCCGTGTACGAGTCGCGCCTGCGCATGGGCGACAAGCTCGCCGACACCATCGCCCGCCACGTTCCTGAGGGGCTCATCGACGTGGTGATGCCGATTCCGGACTCCTCACGTCCGTCGGCGATGGAGGTCGCTCGCAAGCTCGGCATCGAGTATCGCGAGGGCTTCTACAAGAATCGCTACGTGGGTCGCACGTTCATCATGCCGGGGCAGGCGGTTCGCAAGAAGAGCGTGCGCCAGAAGCTCAACGCGATGCCGAGCGAGTTCGCGGGCAAGAACGTCCTCCTCATCGATGACTCGATCGTGCGCGGCACCACGAGCAAGGAGATCATCCAGATGGCGCGCGATGCGGGAGCAGCGTCCGTGACCTTTGCCTCCGCTGCGCCTCCGGTCCGCCACCCCAACGTGTACGGCATCAACATTCCGTCGCGCCAGGAACTCATCGCCCACGGCCGCACCATCCCGGAGATCGCCGAGGAGCTCGGCTGCGACTACCTCGTGTACCAGGAGGTCGACGACCTCCGTGACGCGATCCTCGAGGGCTCCGACATCACCCGGCTCGACCTCAGCTGCTTCAACGGCGAGTACGTGACCGACGACGTCACCAACGAGTACCTCACCTGGGTCGAGGCCTCCAAGTCCAGCTGACCCGTCTCCGTACGAGTCCGCGTCAGCGGACGCGGGGCGCTCTGCAACCGCGTCAGCGAGACGAAGCGCGCCGGATGTCGCCTGCGACAGACTGGAATCGACGAAAGGCGTTGGCGTGTACATCGATGCGACTGATCTCCCGCGTGGCGGCGGGTACCGACTGCTTGTCGGGTCGGTGATGCCGCGCCCGATCGCCTGGATCACGTCCGGAACGGACCCCGTGAACCTCGCGCCCTTCAGCGCGTTCACGTGGGTGAGCATCGATCCGCCGATGCTCGGCGTCACGATCCAGCAGCGTGCGATCGACGGATCGACGCGGGACAAAGACACCCTTCACAACATCCGCGCCACGGGCGAGTACGTCGTCAACATCGCCGACGAGTCGATGCTGCAGGTTCTTCACGCCAGCTCGGAGGGATTCACCGCCGAGATCGGCGAGCCCGACCACCTCGGTCTTCCGCTTGCCCCGAGCGAGGCCGTCTCCGTACCTCGGCTGGCTGACGTCCCCGTTGCGATGGAATGCCACCTCGATCGCGTGATGCAGTTCTCGCCGACCGGGGGCAGCTTCGTCGTCGGAACGGTTGTCGGCTGGCATGTGCGCGATGACGTCTGGGGTGACGATCGCATCCTGCACGACCGCGTTCGTCCAATCGGGCGTCTCGCTGGCCCGCGGTACACGCGGGTGGACGAGATCATCGAGCTGCCGCCCGTCCCCGGCGGCTGATGAACGTCAGCTGATCCGCCACAGCGTGGCGATCGTGTCGCCTCCGTCGGTGACACCGATCACGAACGAGTCGTTGCCGACCGGAAACACCTGCGAGATCCACGAATCTTCGTCGGCGATCTCATCCAGTCCGATCAGCTCGATCAGCGCAGCGCCTGACAGATCACTTGCTGCGAGGACGGGCCCCGTCTCGGTCGCCAGCAGCACCACGCGATCCGCACCGAGATAGCCCCCGGTGAGATCGAATCCCCGCTCGAGGTCGAGGTCCGTGGCGCTGACGCGCGCGATGACGTCGCCCGACGGCCAGGAGGCGATCAACGCCACGTCGGGATCCGACGGATACGGAAGCACGAGGAACGTCGATCCGTCCGGAGAGAAGCCTCCGATGACGGGATCCTCTGCTCCGAGAAGTTCGGTGACCTCGAGCTCGTCCCCGACGACGCGTACTGCCGCCAGGAGGGTGCCGTCCTGTCCCATCGGGAACTCCAATAGCGCGGCCGGCTCGGTGGGGTGCGAAACGCCCGAGGGTCGTGCGCCGAACACCTCCAGGATGTGCTCCGAACGAATCTCTCCGGTGGCGTCCACCCAGACGATCGCGTGCGATTGCGACCACCCCGTGTTGTCTCGGTCGCGCGGCTCGGTGAGCAGCCATCCGTCAGCGACAGGCACCGCGGCATCCGCCCGCACCGGGATCCGGGTCGGCTCCGCTCCCCCTCGGTCGATGAGCGTTCCGGTGTCGTCGCTGAGCACCGCGGTGTCAGCGTGCACCGCAAGGAGCGTCGCTCCCGGTGCGTCGAGGTCGCGAACATCGGCCGCACCTGCGGCATCCCAGGTCCGGAGAATCCGGCCGTCGAAGGCGTGAATCGCGTCGCGACAGGTGACAACCCCTTCATTCGCGTCAAGACCGTCGAGGTATGCGATCAAAGTGGCAGTGACCATGAACGAAAGCGTAGCGGTCGGCGTGCGGGTGTCTGCGGTCTGCGTGGTGCGGGTGCGTGCGGTCTGCGTGGTGCGCTGGAGGCGCAGTGTCGTGTGCGCCTGATGCCCGTGGTGCATTGGAACTATCGTCGTCGTTCGGTTCGTGTGAAGTGGGCGAGCCACGTGCGAGCATGGGGCACATGGGAACTGTCGATGACTACGTCGCGGGTTTGCCGTCACCGGTGGGCGAGCTGATTCGTGATGCCTACGCGATCGTTCGTGACATGGTGCCCGAAGCCGTGGAGACGCTGAAGTACGGCATGCCGGCGCTCGCGCTCGACGGGAAGGGTGTGATCAGCATCATGCACACGAAGAAGCACATCGGTGTCTATCCATACTCTGCTGACGTCGTTGCGCGCGTGTTGGCGGATGGCGCTCTCCCCGGCGTGATCGGCTCGACGAAGGGCTCACTCCATTTCGCGCTCGACGCGCCGCTGCCGCCGCAGGCGATCCGATCGATCGTCCAGACCCGCCTGGCGGAAATCGAGCGCTGAACAGGGGCGACTACGATTGATCCATGGCATTCGATGACGTCGCGGCGGATCGTGAACTGGAAGTCCTCACCTGGGACGGATTCGGTGAGGCGGCGCGTGATCTCGCGCGTACCGTGGTGGCGTCGGGATGGATGCCCGACCTGGTGATCGCCATCGCGCGTGGGGGACTGCTTCCGGCGGGCGCGCTCGGGTACGCCCTGGGCATCAAGGCCATGGGAACTCTCAACGTCGAGTTCTACACCGGCGTGGGTGAGACGCTTGTCGAGCCGGTGATTCTGCCGCCGTTGATGGACACGTCCGAGCTTCCGGGCAAGCGGGTGCTCGTCGTTGACGATGTCGCCGATTCCGGTAAGACGCTCGATCTGGTGATGCGCATGATCCGCACGCAGGGTATCCCGGTGGACGCGGACGGTGACGGCGTCGCCGCCGAGCGACTGGCCGTGGATGCGCGCTCCGTAGTGCTGTTCACCAAGCCGACGTCGGTGATCAAGCCCGATTACACGTGGAAGATCACGGATCGCTGGATCGCGTTCCCCTGGTCGGACAAGCCCCCGGTCACCGAGGGTTGATCCTCGTCCCGTCCCACATCCGAGGCTCGGTCTCAGATGGCGCTATTCGGCGACCACTTCGATGCAGCTGGTGAGACCAGACTCTGATGCGGTCTCAGCAAATGTCCGGTGAGAGGCATGTGCGTACGGAAATTGAGACCACGCTACGTCCGGACCGGTACGACGGCGGCGCAGGAACACGAAAGGCCGAGTGGACACTCACCAGGAGTGCCACTCGGCGCGGAAGGAACGAGAAGGCTAAGCCTTCTCGAGTTCGTCTTCCTCTTCGTCTTCGTATTCGTCTGCCCACTTGTCCACATACTCCGGCTCGGAGTCGTGCTCGGCGCCCAGCTCGCGCTCTAGCGCGGCATAGTTCACCGATGGGCTGAACGACTTCAGTTCGCGGGCAAGCTTCGTGTGCTTTGCCTTCTGACGGCCACGCCCCATGCGAGACCCCCTCACGAGTCAGATGCGGACAGATTTGACTTGTCCGACGGTTTCACAGGACCGGTTACAGGACCGGTAAGAGTAAAATCCAGGATATCACGCGGCGCCGCCGCCCCCGGCGGTTGCACCGTCCGAACCGCTGCCGGAGGCATTCTTCCGGCGGAAGGAGAAGGAACGATGAATGAGAACCGTCCCGTCGGAGAGCGTAGTGACGCGGAATTGCGCGGCGCGGTGGTCGTCGGTCTAGTGGCCGGCCAGCAACCGCGTGTTGTAAAAGAAGCTGCACGATTCGCCGAACTCTTCCATGTTCCGCTCGTGGTGGTCACGGTCGATGTCGGTCGGTACCTCGGTTTTGATGATCCAACCGGCATGGTGCCCACCGCCAACATCGAACTTGCATCGGCTGCAGTCGCCGCGGACGCGGAGGCAGTCGAGCTTGAGTGCGCCAACGTTCTCGTCGACCACGACGTCACCTGGACGGTCCGCCAGCTCTCCGGCGACCCTGCCCTCGCGATCGCGGGGCTGGCTGACGACCTCGATGCCTCGCTGATCGTCGTCGGCACGCGCCGCCCCGGCCTCGGCGAGTCGCTCCGCGAGTTCTTCAACGGCTCGGTCGCGGCGCGGCTGAGCCACCGGCAGGCCCGCAGCATCCTCGTCGTGCCCAGCGCGAAGCCGGTCCCCGCCGACCAGCCTCTGGTCCCGGAGGCCTGACTCCGGTCCCCGAGCGAAAAGCTTGCGACGAGCATGTCGTCTCGCTTCGCTCGCTCAGGAACCGGAGGTGGTGGCGCGGTAGGACGCTCACGAACCGTGGGGCTCAGCGGTGCAGGGCGCGGATGATGTCGTGGGTAGCAGCGTCGAGGGACGCGGCCAGCTGATCGACGACAGCAGGATTCAGCACGCCGCCGCGCGCGACGAAGGTGCGCGACTCGGCGCGCACGCGGCCGCGGAACTCGTTCACCACGGCATCGAGACGCTGGAGCTGCTGGCGGCTCTCACCGCGGGAGTCCGGTGCGGGCGGTGCCGTCTTCGCCTGCTCACGCTCGCTGCGCGCGGCCGCGGCGAGGTCGGCATTCAGGCTCCGCATCGCCTCCTTGACGCTGGCGCGGACGCCGTCAGCGATGAGTCGCACGGAGTCGGCGAGGCCGGACTCGATGCCCTCGAGATCGTTCGCGCGGGCGGCGACCTCGGCACGACCGGCGTCCGTGATGGCATAGACGGTCTTACGACCATCGACGGTCTTGGTCACCAGGCCTTCGTCCTCGAGCTTTGCGAGACGCGGATAGATCGTGCCGGCACTGGGAGTGTAGGTGCCTCCGGTCCGATCGGTCAGCGCCTGGATCAGGTCATAGCCGTGACGCGGCTCCTCATCCAGCAGACGGAGCAGGTACAGGCGCAGATCGCCATGCGAGAAGACCGGAGACATCAGCGAACCTCACCATCGGTGGCGGAGTCGGTGCTGGTGCTGGTGCTGGTGCTGGTGCTGGTGCTGGTGCTGGTGGCGGTGCCGAAGCCAGTGTCGGCTGGGCCGTCCGTGTCCGCGGAATCGTCGACGCCGGTCGGGTGATCGCCGGCGGAGGAGCCCGCGGCGGCCGCTGCCTCCGTACCCGCGTCCGCCCCCGTGTCGGCGGCGTCCGCCTCGCTGGCGCGGAACGGCTCACCCGTGGGGATGTCGTGACGGGCGTGGGAGCCGCCATCCGCGAACGACGGCGCGTCGAAAGCGTCAACGCGACGTCGCAGCACAGTGATGTCGCCCGACACCGTGTTGCTGTTGAGGTCCAGGAACGATCCGCTGAGGTCGCCGACCGTGTCGGTGACGTTGGAGGGCCCCGACTTCGAGCGCAGGACGCCGTCGATCTGCACGCGTCCGCTGACGGTGCGGGTGATGAAGTTGGCGGGGCGCCCCTCATCCAGGCGAACGGTGACGTTGCCGGACACGGTGTTCGCGTTCACCGTGTAGAGCTCGCCCTCGCCGTCGATCGAGACGTCGCCGGAAACCGTGTCGACGAGGACCTTGCGGAGGCGTCCGGTGACGGCGACATCGCCCGAGACGCTGTTGGCGCCGAAGTCGCCGTTGAGTCCGCGTACCTGGATCTCACCCGAGACGGCGTTGGCCGTGAGGTTGCCGTCGTGGCCGTCGACGAGCATGTCACCCGTCACCGTGTTGACCTTCGCGTCGCGGACAAGGCCAGTGACGAGTGCACCGGCGCTGACGACGCCGAGGGTGAGGGCGATGTCGCGGGGGACAGCGACGGACACCTCCGCCTTCGGTCCGCCGCCGCCGAAGTTGCGGAAGACCTCCAGGAAGTTGTCCCAGCGCAGCTGCGGGTGATCGATCTCGATGAGGCCGTCCGTCACCTCGATCCGCAGATCCTTGACGGTCACGTCATGCACTTCGATGCGCACGGTGGGCTCGTCGTGTGCCACGACGTCAACCTGCCCGCCGACGAGTCCGATCTTGATGCGGGGTTCCGCGGCGACGTCGATCACGCGCGTCTGACCCGGCTGGATGAGCCACTTCTCGGCCATGATGTTCTCCTTGAATCTGTTCGCGATATATCGCGTGTTGGAACAGTAACACGATATATCGCGAGTTTGACGTCGATCGGAGAATTCTCAGCCTGACTTCGCTTGACATTGA
Organism: Microbacterium sp. ZW T5_56; assembly: GCF_044987425.1. Taxonomy (NCBI): domain Bacteria; kingdom Bacillati; phylum Actinomycetota; class Actinomycetes; order Micrococcales; family Microbacteriaceae; genus Microbacterium; species Microbacterium sp. ZW T5_56. Next base: position 11,377 of record NZ_JBJDRI010000035.1, read on the forward strand.
CGCAACGGAAGCTTCTACCGTCGTATGCGGAAGGAAGAACACGCATGGATTGGTCGATTCAACACCTGGCGAAGCTCGCCGGCACCACCAGCAGAACGCTGCGTCACTATGACGACATCGGGCTGCTGCCGCCGACGCGCATCGCCGCGAACGGATACCGGCACTATGACGAGGACGCCCTCGTCCGACTCCAGCGCATCCTGCTGCTGCGCCAGCTCGGGCTCGGGCTGCCGCAGATTGCAGATGTGCTGGACCGAGATGTCCCGGAACACGCCGCCCTCAGCGTGCACCTCGAACTGCTCGAGGCGGAGCGCGAGCGACTGGATCGCCAGATCCGAGCGGTGCAGACCACGATCCATGCCCGACAGAAAGGAAAGAGCCTGATGGCTGAGAACGCCTTGGACGGATTCGACCACACGCAGTATCGCGATGAGGTGGAAGAGCGCTGGGGGAAGGAGGCGTATGCGAGCTCCGACCGCTGGTGGCGGGGCATGAGCGCCGATGATCGCGCCGGCTGGCAGCAGCGCACCGCGCAGCTCGGCGCCGACTGGACTGCGGCGGCAGAAACAGGCGAGGACCCGGCGTCGGCGCTCGCACAGGAGCTGGCCGCTCGGCACGTCGCCTGGCTCACCTCGGTGCCGGGCACTCCGGCTGCCGAGGGCGGCAACCTCGCCGGATACCTCCTCGGACTCGGCGAGATGTACGTCGCCGATCCGCGCTTCGGCGCCAACTACGGCGGGGAAGCCGGCGCGAGCTTCGTGCGCGATGCGCTGCGTGAATACGTGCGCGTCAACCTGTCCTGACCGTTCATCGTGCGCACATGGTTGCCCTCGGATATCGAGTGGTCGATGTGCGCACGATGAAACGGGACGAAGTACCGTGGGGACATGCCACGCCCCGCGCTCTCCTGGACGGATGCCGCGCTGGTGTTCGTCGGCGGCGCGGTCGGCACGGTGCTGCGAACGCTCCTGCTGTTGCCCACCGCATCCGGATGGCAGACCTGGGGACTGCTTGCGGTCAACGTGGTCGGTGCGCTCGCCCTGGGACTGCTCACCGGGGTGATGCTGCGTCGTGCCGCCACCGAGCGTGATCGTCGTCTTCGGCTGCTGCTCGGCACCGGTCTGCTCGGCGGGTTCACCACCTACAGTGCTCTGGCCGTCCACGCCGCCAGTCCGCTGTGGTTCTGGATCGCAGTGCTCACCGTCGTGCTGGGCGTGATCGCGGCGTTCGCCGGGCTTCGCCTCGGCCGAGGCGGGAGCCGCCCGTGAACCCGCTGCTGCTGCTACTGATCGGTCTCGCCGGCGGTGTGGGAGCCGTGCTGCGCTGGGTCATCGAAGTCGTCACCCTGCCCTGGAGCCAGCGCTTCCCCTGGGGCATACTCCTCGTCAACATCACCGGATCATTCGCGCTGGGCGTCGTGACCGGCCTGTTCGGCACCAGTGAGGTCGGGTGGATCCTCGGGACGGGACTCCTCGGCGGCTACACCACCTTCAGTTCGGTGAGCGCGGCGGCAGCGTCGATGCTGGGCACCAGACGGTGGATCGCCGCAGCGGGCAACACCATCGGCACCTTCGCTCTCTGCCTCGGTGCCGCGGCCGCCGGCCTCGCCGTCGCCGGAGGTCTCTGAGCCTGTGGCGCGACTGGGAATCGTACAAGACGCCCATGGGATACTGACACCGCGCGCTCGCGCGACCCGATAATCGCCCCCTCCGTGCCGACGGCGAGGGCCCTCTCTGGGAGAGTCCGTGTCGAAACTCGCCGTCCTCAGCCTGTACAACCGCGCGCTCATCGCGCTGATCACGATCGTGGCGGCCGTCTTCGGCGGGCTCGCCCTGGTCAACCTGAAGCAGGAGCTGTTCCCCTCGGTGCAGCTTCCCGCCCTCCTCGTGGCCAGTACCTATCCCGGCGCGTCGCCGGATGTGGTGAGCGCCGACGTCTCCACCCCGATCGAGACGGCCGTGCAGTCGGTGCCCGGACTCGAATCGAGCACCGCGACCAGCACCACCAACGCGTCGATGATCCAGCTGTCGTTCACCTACGGCACCGATCTCGCGACGGCAGAGCAGAAAGTGCAGCAGGCGGTCAACCGCATCTCGTCGCAGCTGCCCACCGGTGTGCAGCCGCAGGTGCTGTCGATCTCCTTCGATGATCTTCCGGTCATCCAGCTCGCGGTCGGCACCGACGGTCAGGACGCCGCCAAGCTGCAGGACCAGCTGAGCACCATCGCCGTGCCGAAGCTCGAGCACCTGGACGGCGTGGCCTCGGCCTCCATCGTGGGCGGCTCCGGGCAGCGTGTCACCATCACTCCCGACCCCGCACGGCTGGCGCAGGCGGGTTACTCGCAGCAGGCGATCACCGATGCGCTCAAGCAGAACGGCACGCTCTTCCCCGGCGGCGACATCACCGAGAACGGTCAGACTCTCACGGTCCAGTCCGGTGCGAAGCTGACCTCCGTCGAGGACATCGCCGCCCTGCCGCTGGTTCCCACCTCGGCGGAGCAGATCGCCGGGGGCACCAAGACGATTGCGGATGTGGCCACGGTCGTGGAGGCCACCGATCCGGTCACCTCGCTGTCGCGCGTGGACGGTCAAAGTGCGCTGACCATCGCCATCAGCAAGCTGCCCTCGGCCAACACCGTCGACGTCTCGAAGGCCGTGAACGATGCGCTCGCAGACCTGGAGCAGCAGCTCGGCGGCGCCAAGTTCACCGTCATCTTCGACCAGGCGCCCTACATCACGCAGTCGATCGAATCGCTCGCGCAGGAGGGCCTGCTGGGCCTCGTGTTCGCGGTTCTCATCATCCTGCTGTTCCTCTTCTCAGTGCGTTCGACGCTGGTCACCGCGATCTCCATCCCCACGAGCGTGCTCGTCACCTTCATCGGGATTCAGGCCTTCGGGTATTCACTGAACATCCTGACCCTGGGTGCTCTGACGATGGCGATCGGTCGCGTCGTCGACGACTCGATCGTGGTGATCGAGAACATCAAGCGGCACTTCGTGGGCGACGCGGATCGGACGAAATCGATCCTGCTGGCGGTGCGCGAGGTGGCGGGAGCGATCACCGCATCCACGATCACCACCGTCGCCGTGTTCCTGCCGGTCGCCTTCGTCGGCGACATGATCGGCGAGATCTTCCGTCCGTTCGCGATGACCATCACCATCGCGATGCTGTCCTCCCTGTTCGTGGCGCTGACCATCGTTCCCGTGCTGGCGTACTGGTTCATGAAGCCCGGCAAGCCGGTGCTGGACGAGCACGGAACGCCCATCGATCCGGAGGATCCTTCGGCGCCGCCGTCGCGTCTGCAGAAGGCGTACCTGCCGATCTTGAGCTGGACGCTGAAGCACTCCGGAGTGACGCTCCTCATCGCCGTGTTGGTGATGGGTGGCACGTTCGCCCTCGCGCCGCTGATGAAGCTCACCACCTTCGGCGACTCGGGTCAGAACACCTTCACGATGTCGCAGAAGGTGGGCACGGCGGCCAGCCTCGACGTGCAGCAGGCCGCGGCGGAGAAGGTGGAGCAGGCCGTCATCGACGTGGCTGGCGTGAAAACCGTGCAGGTGTCGATCGGCTCGTCCGGCTCAGCGCTCCGTGACGCTTTCTCCGGCGGCTCGGGTGGTGTGACCTACTCGATCACGACGGATTCCGACGCCGACCAGGAGAAGGTCCGGGCCGACGTGCAGAAGGCCGTCGACGGCTTGAGCGATGTCGGCGAGATCAGCATGACCGCATCGCAGGGCATCGGCTCCTCCGACATCACGGTGGAGATCACCGCGCCCGACGCCGGCACGCTGCAGGCGGCATCCGACGCCGTCGTGGCGAAGCTGCAGGGTGTGGACGGCGTGGGCCAGGTCACGAGCGACCTGGCCGCATCGATGCCCTACATCGCTGTGACCGTTGACCGCGACAAAGCGGCGGCCGCGGGGCTCAGCGAGGTCGCGGTCGGCGGCATCGTCTCGAGCCTCATGCGTCCGCAGCAGGCGGGCAGCGTCGAGATCGACGGCAGCACGGTCACCGTCTACGTCGCCGCGGAGAACCCGCCGGCCACCATCGAGGAACTGCGCAACACCCTGGTTCCCACCGTGATGGGTCCCGTGGCGCTTTCGACACTGGCCGCGGTGGATCAGGCTGACGGCCCGGCGTCCATCACCACCGCGCGCGGTGAGCGGACCGCGACGATCAGCGTCACCCCGGCCGGCGATGATCTCAACGCTGCGGGTGGCGCGGTCGCGAAGGCCCTCGAAGATGTCTCGCTCCCGGACGGCGCCGCGTACTCGATCGGCGGTGCCACGGAGCAGTTGACCACCACGTTCTCCCAGCTGGGGCTCGCGATGCTGGCGGCCATCCTCATCGTGTACATCGTGATGGTGGCGACTTTCAAGTCGCTGCGCCAGCCGCTGCTGCTGCTGATCTCGGTGCCGTTCTCGGCCACGGGTGCCGTGCTGCTCCAGCTGGCCACGGGCGTGCCGCTGGGTGCTGCGTCGCTGATCGGTGTGCTGATGCTCATCGGCATCGTGGTGACGAACGCCATCGTGCTCGTCGATCTCGTGAACCAGTACCGCACGCGCGGACTCAGCACCCACGACGCGACGCTCACCGGTTCGTCGATGCGTCTGCGACCGATTCTGATGACCGCGCTGGCGACGATCTTCGCGCTCACGCCGATGGCGCTCGGCATCACCGGTCATGGCGGGTTCATCTCGCAGCCGCTCGCGATCGTCGTCATCGGCGGTCTGGTGTCCTCCACGGTGCTGACCCTGCTGGTGCTGCCGACGCTGTACAACCTCGTCGAGGGCGCCAAGGAGCGTCGTCATGCGAAGCGAGAGGGCGCCGTCGCCGACGCAGCGCCGAGTGGTCCGGTGCGCACCGGTGCGGTGTCCACCGCCGCCGACTACGCGTTGGAGACCGATGAGGAGGCGGGCTACACGCTTCCGGCCTCAGAGGTTGCCCGTCTGCGTCTGGAGCGTCAGGAGTCGTCAGTGCAGGAGTCGTCTGCGGACGATGACGAGCACCCGCTGACGCGTCGTGAGCGTCGAGCTCGCGGCGAGTAGTCGGTCAGAGAGATGGAAAACGCCGCTCCGAGGTGACTCGGAGCGGCGTTTTCCAGCTCTCAGCCGTGGTGAGAGCGGCTGCGGATCAGGCCGCGGGTTCGTAGGAGATGCCCCAGGAGCCGGTGAAGGTGTCACCGGGGGCAAGCCAGATGAGGCCCTCTCCCGAGTTGAATGCGTCGGCGGGGGCCGTCATCGGCTCGCAGGCGAGTGCGACGTCCTGACCCGGATAGTCGCGGCCCGTGTAGAACTGCACATACCCGAACTGCTCGTCCTGCCACAGCACGGTGGAGTTTCCGGCAGTGTCGGTGATGCGGTGGCGTGAACGACCGTCGTCATCGAAGGCGAGCGACGCGTACGCGGTGTCGAGGTGCAGGTCGGCGAGGACGCGACCGCCGCGGAGATCGAGCTCCGGGGTGACGGGTGCGGTCTCGACCGGCAGGAGACGCTCGTCGACGACGATGTGCTCGGCAGCGGTGGAGGTCACGGTCAGCTCGGCGGCGGGAGCGTTGCCCACGGTGATGAACGGGTGGGTTCCGATCGCGATCGGCGCGCTCTCCTCACCCGAGTTGCGGATGACGTGCGTGACCGTGACGCCCTCGGCAGTGAGGGCGTAGGTGACGGCCGTCTCCAGAGTGAAGGGGTAGCCGATCTGCGGGACGACGTTGGCGCGCAGGGTCACGGACGAATCCGACTCACTCACGACATAGGCCGTGTAACGCAGCAAGCCGTGGATGGCGTTGTTCAGCTTCGGTTCGGTGATGGCGAGCTGGTGCACCTCGCCCTCATGAGTCCACTTTCCGTCGCGGATGCGGTTCGGCCACGGCACCAGCACGGTACCCGAGCAGCTCGGGGCCGGCGTCCCCTCCGGGAAGCGTGCAACGAGATCGACACCGTCCACGGTGACGCCGCGCAGCACGGCACCCACCTGTCCGACGCCCGCCGTGACGACACGGCCGTCGCGCTCGATGCTGAGGTGGATCTGGGTTCCGGTGGGGTCAAGGCTCACCCGCCCCATGTTAGGGGAGCACCGTGGAAGCGAAGGGCGGATGACACGATTCATTCCTCCGCTGTGCGGGCGGGGAGAGGGGCAGTGAGATGATGAGGCGGGCCCAAGCGTCATTCGGCGTAGAGGTTTTGCGCGCTCTCCGTGTGACGGGGCAGGTCGCTCGACGCCGGAGAGGCACAGGCGGTCGCGAGCGGGGCGGATGGGATCAGCATGGCGGGCTCAGTGCCCCGGCCGCAGGAGGTTTCAGTGCCACGGCCACACGACGGATCGGTGCCCCGGCCACAGGCGCTGTTCAGGAGGTGCGTGTACCCTGGGATGTCGGCTTCGAGCACCGTGCCCCGTCTGCACGGATCTGTGTGAGCTTCGGTGGCCGATGGTGAGCGTCTCATGATGACGCCCCACTCCGCTGGCGATACTTACGAAACAGGTCAATCACGCATGCCCAAGAACACCCGACAAGGCGCTCGCGCCCCCAAGAACTTCGACCCCCGCTACGGCGAGCGCGCCAAGGCGTCCAAGTCGATCGGTCGTGGCCACCGCGGCTTCTCCGAGCCCGCTGACGCCTCGGGTAAGCGCCGGTGGAGCTCGGCCGAGAAGGCTGGCCGCGACGAGTCCACCCGCATCGGCACTGGCCGTGATGACCGCACGCCCCGTGGCGACCTCCGTGGCGACTACGCCGGCAGTGGCCGCGCCCGCCGCGACGACGACTTCCGCGGCAACCGTGGTGGCGACAACCGCACCGCACGCCCGGACGACCGTGCCGCTCGCGTTTCGCGTGATGATCGTGGCGCTCGTTCGGGTGACCGTTTCTCTCGTGATGACCGTCCGGCTCGTTCGGGCGACCGCTTCTCTCGTGATGACCGTCCCGCGCGTTCTTTCGAGGACCGCGGCTCGCGTTTCAATCGCGATGACCGTGCCCCCCGTGGCGAGGGTGCGCCGCGTTTCAACCGTGACGACCGTGCCCCGCGTGGTGAGGGTGCTTCGCGTTTCAACCGTGACGACCGTGCCCCGCGTTTCAACCGTGACGACCGCGCTCCGCGTGGTGAGGGTGCCCCGCGCTTCAATCGCGATGACCGTGCCCCCCGGGGCGAGGGTGCTTCGCGTTTCAACCGCGATGACCGCGCTCCCCGTTTCAACCGCGATGACCGCGCTCCGCGTGGTGAGGGTGCCCCCCGTTTCAACCGCGATGACCGTGCCCCCCGTGGCGAGGGTGCTCCCCGTTTCAACCGTGACGACCGCGCTCCCCGTTTCAACCGCGATGACCGTGCCCCCCGTGGCGAGGGTGCGCCGCGCTTCAACCGTGACGACCGCGCTCCGCGTTTCGACCGCGACGCACGTGCGCCTCGCTCGGAGGACCGCTTCTCTCGCGAGGGCCGTCCTGCGCGTTCCTTCGAAGACCGCGGCTCCCGCGCTGGCCGCGATGACCGTGCGCCGCGCGACGACCGCGCCCCGCGCTTCTCGCGCGACGAGCGCTCCGGTGACCGCTTCTCACGTGATGAGCGTCCGCAGCGCGACGGGCGGCCCGCGCGGTCGTTCGATGACCGTCCGCGTCGGTCCTTCGACGAGCGTCCGCAGCGGACGTCCAACAACCGCTCCGACTGGAACGCGGACGCGAAGAAGCCGGCATTCCAAGACAGCGAGGACGTCGTGCGCGAGCGTCTGAATGCGGAAGCCGTGACGGCGGACGATGTGGCCGATGTCACGTTCGACAGTCTGGGGCTTGGCCTGAACATCGTGCGCGTGCTCAGCGAGCTGGGCGCGGAGCGTCCGTTCCCCATCCAGGCAGCCACGATTCCCGTGATCCTCGAGGGGCGCGACACCCTGGGCCGTGGCCGCACGGGCTCGGGTAAGACCATCGCATTCGGTGCACCGCTCGTAGAGTCCGTTCTGCGGGCGAAGGCTGGTGTGAAGCGTGAGTTCGGTCGTGCACCCTCTGCGCTGATCCTCGCTCCCACGCGCGAGCTTGCGCTGCAGATCGACCGCACCATCCAGCCGATCGCGCGTTCGGTGGGCCTGTTCACCACGCAGATCTACGGCGGTGTGCCCCAGGCGCGCCAGGTCGGTGCGCTGAAGAAGGGTGTCGACATCATCATCGGCACGCCGGGTCGTATCGAGGACCTGATCAACCAGGGCAAGCTGGACCTCTCCGAGGTGCATGTCACTGTTCTGGATGAGGCCGACCACATGTGCGAACTGGGCTTCCTCGAGCCGGTGCAGCGCATCCTGCGTCGGGCTGCCGACGGTGCCCAGAAGCTGATGTTCTCCGCCACCCTCGACACCGAGGTGGAGGCGCTCGTCAACGAATTCCTCGTCAACCCCGCTGTCTATGAGGTAGCCGGCGAGGATCAGAACTCCGGAACGATCGATCACCGCGTGCTGGTGATCGAGCACCGCGACAAGGCCGACATCCTGACGGAGCTGGTGGACCGCGAAGGCAAGACCATCGTGTTCACCCGCACCCGCGCCTATGCGGAAATGCTCGCCGAGCAGTTCGAGGACGCGGGAATCTCCGCGGTCGCGCTGCACGGTGACCTCAACCAGGCCAAGCGCACGCGGAACCTGCAGAAGATGACCTCCGGTCGGGCGAACGTCCTGGTGGCAACTGATGTGGCCGCGCGCGGAATCCACGTGGATGACATCGACCTGGTGGTGCAGGCAGACGCGCCCGACGAGTACAAGACCTATCTGCACCGCTCCGGTCGTACCGGCCGAGCCGGCAACGCCGGTCGTGTCGTGACGCTCATCACCCGCGCGCGCAAGCGTCGCATCACCGAACTGCTGGAGCGTGCCGAGATCGCCGCGCCATTCGAGGAGGCTCGTCCGGGTGACGACATCCTCGACGAGCTCACGGGCGGAATGACGCTGGAGCAGCTCAGCGCCTGACCCGCGTTCGTTGTCGTTCACAGGGCCGCCCCGCATCGGGGCGGCCCTGTGACGTATCGGTGTGAATCCGATGAACTGCCGGAGAGAATCAGGAAAACTGCATGCGCGGGAATAGATGTTCGCGTAGCCTCGTTGGCATCCAGTGACGCGCTGTTCGCGCGCACACGATCTTTCACCCAAGGGACACCTGATATGACACTTCCTGCGCTCGACACCATCGCCGGCACCTGGACCATCGACGCCGCACACTCCGCTGTGAGCTTCGCTGCGACACACGCCATGGTCACCAAGGTCCGTGGCCGCTTCGACGACTTCTCGGGTGCCATCAACGTGACCGACGAGAACCAGGCGCAGGTGGACGTGGTCATCCAGACCGCCAGCATCGACACCCGCCAGGACTATCGCGACAACCACCTGCGCTCGGCTGACTTCTTCGACGCCGAGCAGTTCCCTACGATGGAGTTCCACTCCACGGGGATCTCCGTCAAGGATGACGAGGAATTCACCCTTCACGGTGACCTGACCATCAAGGGCGTGACCAAGCCCGTGTCCATCGACGTCGAGGTCGGTGGCGTTCACACCGACCAGAACGGTGCTCTGCGCGCCGGCTTCGAAGGCGACCTCGCCATCAGCCGCAAGGAGTGGGGCCTCACCTGGAACGTTGCTCTGGAGTCGGGTGGGTGGCTGGTCTCTGACAAGATCAAGATCAACCTCGACATCTCGGTCGTCAAGGACGCCTGAGCTGCTGCTCAGACTCTGACGCGACGCTGATGCGTCTCTCGCGATGCGCCATCCCACACGGGGTGGCGCATCGCTGTCTCTCTGGGCGGACGGCATGACATCTCAGAACAGCATCGCCGGCTGGGGTGGGCGCTGCACCAGCCGCACGGGTGTGAGAGAAGAGCGTCGAGGCATCTCAGGGGCGTCTTCGTCGGCGCGTGCTCGGAGGCCATGCGCCGCGATCAACGGACGAATGCGCTTGGCCAGCCACTGGCGGTATCCCTTCGGAGCGTATGTCGAGACACCAGGGAACAAGCCCCGGTAGGAAGACACGAGCTCGGGGCGTTCGCGCTCCAGCCACTCGAAGAACCAGGGCTTCACACCGGCTCGCAGATGCAGTGCTCCCCACACCACCTCGCTTGCCCCGGCGGCGCGAATGCGTGACAGTGCGTCGTCCAGCAGCTCCATCGAATCGGTGAGGTGCGGGAGAATCGGCATCAGGAACACCCGTACCCGCAGGCCGGCATCCGCCGCAGCCCGCACCGTGGCCAATCGTGCGGCCGTGGTGGGCGTGCCGGGCTCGATGGACTCCTGCAGGGTGTCATCGAATACGGCGATCGACATGGCGATACTGATGTCGACATGCTCAGCGGCCTCGGTGAGGCGGGGAAGGTCTCGCCGGAGCAGTGTGCCTTTGGTGAGGATAGCGAACGGTGTTCCGCTCGTGGTCAGAGCATCGATGATCCCGGGCATGAGCGCGTATCGCCCCTCAGCGCGTTGATAGGGGTCGGTGTTCGTGCCAAGGTTCACCTGACCGTGCTCCCATGATCCGCGAGACAGTTCGCGCTGCAGGACCTCCGCAACGTTGACTTTGACGACCACCTGGGTATCGAAGTCTCGACCGCCGTCCAAGTCCAGGTACGTGTGGGTACCCCGCGCGAAGCAATACACGCAGGCGTGGGAGCAACCGCGGTACGGGTTCACGGTCCACTCGAAGAGCATCCGCGACTGCACCGGAACCCGGTTGAGCGCGGATTTGCAGAGCACTTCGTGAAAGGTGATGCCGGCGAACTCCGGGGTGGTGACTGACCGCACCAAACCGTCCATGGTCTCCATACCCGGGAGCGCCGCGGTGTCTGCGACTCCGAGTTCCTGTCCTTGCCAACGCATAGAGCAATAGAACAGAAATCCGAGCCTCTTGTCAAGCTAGATTCGAATATGTGTACGAATCAGCGTTGGGGATGAACGACGATCTTGCCGCCATGGCCAGAACGGACTGCCTCGAAGGCAGCGGGCGTCTCCGTCAGTGCGTAGGTGGCGGTGACATCGAACTCGATCACGCCTGCGGCCACCAACTCGGCGACCGTGCTGACCTGGTCGATCGTCCGCCGTCCGGTGTCGGCGGATACCACCCCGAACTCACTCGCCGTCTCATCGCCCGCCAGAGTCACGATGCGCTCGGGCGCGGTGCCGGCATCGAGGGCGATGCGAATCACATCACCGGTGGCCGCGCCGAGCACGGCGGTCAGCGCGGCGCCGTCCAGCGTCTTGGTGAGCGCGGGGGCCAGCTCGCTTCCATAGGGAATCGGGGTGATCCCCGCAGCCGCAAGGCGGTCGTGCGACGCCGCACCAGTGGTGCCGATGACTCGTGCGCCCGCACGCGTCGCGAGCTGGGCGATGATCCAGCCGACGGACCCGCTCGCCCCGGGGACGAGCACCACGTCATCAGTCGAGACGGGCACCGCGCGCAGGCAGGCCGTTGCAGCGATCGAGGGCGTGACGAGAGCGGCTGCGGTGTCGAGCGGAAGGCCGGTGGGGACACGGGCCACGCTGCTCGTGCGCACCACGAGCTGTTCGCGCAGCGTGTTGAGCCCCCACCCCATCACCGCATCGCCGACCTGGAACGCGCTGGTGTCGTCACCCAGAGCCAGGATGATGCCAGCAACATCACTGCCGATTCCGCGTGGGAACGCGGCATCGCGGGGTGCGGCTCCGGTGAGAACTTTCACATCGTACGGGTTGATCCCGACGGCGTGAACCTCCAGCAGCGCTCGCTCCTCCGTGGGGGAGGGCACCGGCACCGTCGAGATGTGAAGTTCGCCGGGATCCCCGGTCCGGTCGTACATGATGGCGCGCTGCGTTCCCATCCTCTGATCCTCCCACTCCCGTCCCGGAGAGTCTGATTCTGGGAATGTCCGTACCCCACGAGATGATGGAATTCTCATGCAGCACTCATCGTCCCGCCCGTCGTATCCCGCGCGTCGAACGGTGCCACGACGAGCCATGATCCTCGTCGCTTTCGCGATCGGGGGTGCCGCACTCATCGCCGCAGCCGTCGCCGCGGCCGCTGGTGGGACAGATGCGGCACCGGAACCGGCGGCTGTCGCGCAGTCCTGGCCAGCCACGGTGTCCGCTCTTCCCGTGCCGCAGGTGCGGTCAGCGGCGGCATCACGTCTGATCTGCGACCTGCCGACCATGCGAGAGGCGAGCGCCGCCGACGACGACGGCGGAATGGTCCTTGCCGCTGGGGGCGGCGCGTCCCTGCGAGCGGCGGTGGTCTCCGCGCGTGCGGACTGCATCGACCTGAGCGATCCGACGCGTATCTGGGTCGTCGCCGATGCAGCTCGACCGGTCCCGTCCGGCTGGTTGCCGCCGGATCTCGTCCTCCCAGAAACGCCATCGATCGCCGACACGCGATTGCGTGCGGAAGCGGCGGAGTCGATCGATCAGGTGCATCAGGCATTGCTTGCCGCCGACGTCGGTGACATCGCGCTGGCGGCGGGGTATGCCGATCAGGCGAGCGCAGCGGATCCCGGTGCCGCTGAGCACCGCACGGGACTTGCGGTTGATGTGCTCGCGTGTGTCGGCGCAGGCTGCGCTTCAGCGGCCGAGATCGCGACCACGAGCCAGGGCTCCTGGCTGATTCAGAACGCGTGGCAGTACGGCTGGATCACGACCGTGGCTGGTCGGGAGGCGCATCTGCGGTACGTGGGCATCGAGATCGCCCGCGCGCTGCATGACGGGGGCTACGGATCCCTGCAGCAGTTCTTCGCACTGCCCGTTTCGCTGACTCCTCCCCAGGGCGGATGAGGATCTTCTCAGGGATCCTGCGGTGTGGGAGGGGCCATTTCGGACCCGAACTGTGCACATACTGGAGTGATGCAGATGCTCTCGCCGATCGCGCGCCATCGCGCGCGGGAAGCGCGACGACGTTCGGTCCTCTTGACCGCTGGGGTCGTCGCGCTGGCCGTCGTCTGCGTGGGCATCGGGGTCACCGGCCAGGCCGCTCTGTCACAGCCGACCGCCCAGGCGTTCGACGACTCGGGCTCCACGAGCGGCGATGCGCCCATCGGCGCGGATCTCACCTCGGGTGTCCTGCCGCGACCGCAGGGCGTTGCGTCGCTTCCAGTCCCGGAGTTCGCCGCCGCCAACCCGGTGTCGTCCGCAGGCGTATGCGATCGCCCGGGCGTCGCGGACGCGCTTGCGTCCGGAGCTGACGAAGCGGCCGTTGTCGCGGCGGGTGGCGGCAACGCCGTTCGTGAGGCCATCGCCGCGGGTGCCGCGTCATGTTTCTCTCTCGGTGACCCTGCCCGCTCATGGGTTGTCGTAGACAAACTCCGTGCGATCGAGCCCCTCGAATGGGAGCCGAGCGACCTCGTGTCCATTTCCGGGGGGCAGCTGATGCGCCAGACATCCGCGGACGCGTTCGCCGCAATGGTGAGCGACGCCTCGGCGGCGGGCATGTCGGACATCGTCGCGAACAGCGGATATCGGTCGTACTCCTATCAGGTGGGCAATCATGGTCGCCAGCTGGCGGCCGAGGGAGAGTCGGCCGAGCGCACCAGCGCGCGCGCCGGATTCAGCGAGCACCAACTCGGCACCACCGTCGATGTGCAGCTTCCCGGCGGCTCCATCGAGTCGTTCGGCGGCACGCAGACCTCGGCTTGGGTGAGCGAGAACGCGTGGCGCTACGGGTTCATTGTCCGGTACGAAGAAGGCGCGTACGACATCGTCGGCTACGAGGCCGAGCCGTGGCACCTGCGATACATCGGCCCGCAGCTGGCCGCGGCGTATCACGACGGCGGTTTTCATACGCTGGAGGAGTTCTTCGGGCTCCCGGCAGCGCCCGACTACGCGTCCTGAGCATCGGGCGGCGGCGCCGATAGGGCGGTGTGGAGACTTTCCACAATCGTGAAACCCAGTTCCCTGAAAACTGGAACGGAATCCCACCAAACCCTGTTTTCGGCGCGGAAACTCGCCTAGACTCGCGAATCGGGTGATCGCTGTCGATCGCACCGAGAAGTCAGAAAGGGAGCCCGATGGACCGCAACATCTACGACGAGGATCACGAGTCGTTCCGCGACGTCGTCAAGGAGTTCATCAAGCGCTACGGAACCAACGAGGCGCGTGAGCGCTGGGACGCCGACGGTCAGGTGGACCGTGCGACCATGCGTGCCGCCGGTGAAGCGGGAATCATCGGACTCTCTGTGCCGGACGATTTCGGCGGTGCCGGGATGCTGTTCGACTACCGCTTCCGCGCCATCGTGAACGAGGAGACGATCAAGGCTGGCCTCGGGTCGCTGGCGGGTGCCTTCGGTATTCAGGACGACCTGGCGGTTCCGTACCTCGCGCACTTCGGCACCCCCGAGCAGCAGCAGAAGTGGCTGCCGGGCATGGCGACCGGTGAGATCATCGGTGCCCTGGCTATGACGGAGCCAGGCGCTGGATCCGACCTTCGCGGTATCAAGACCACGGCGAAGAAGGTCGATGGCGGCTACGTCGTCAACGGCGCAAAGACCTTCATCTCCTCGGGGGCGACGGCAGATGTGGTCGTGACCTTCGTGAAGACGGGGGAGGGCAATCGCCCCGACGCCTTCAGCCTGATTCTCATCGAGAACGGCATGGAGGGCTTCGAACACGGCAAGAAGCTGCACAAGATGGGTTTCCAGGGGCACGACACCGCGGAGCTCAGCTTCACTGATGTATTCGTCCCGGACGCAAACCTCATCGGTGGCGTCGAAGGGCACGGCTTCGTGCAGTTGATGCGCAACCTCCCGCTGGAGCGTCTTTCGATCGGCGTCGCTGCGGCTGCGGCCGCCGAGGCCGGTCTGCTGTGGACGCTGGACTACACGAAGAGCCGTGAGGCGTTTGGCCAGCCGGTCATCGCTTTCCAGAACACCTACTTCCGCCTTGCCGACATGGCTACGACCGTCGACGCCCTCTGGGCCTATGTCGATCGCGCGATCCTGCTGTACGGGGACCAGAAGCTCACGCCGGAGGAAGCTGCGAAGGTCAAGTTCTACGCCACCGAGCGCGAGTGGGAGGTCCTCGACCAGGGCGTCCAGCTGCACGGCGGCTACGGATACATCATGGAGTACCCGATCGCGCGCGCGTTCGTGGACGCCCGCGTCCACCGCATCTATGGCGGCACCAACGAGATCATGCGCGAGATCGTCGGACGCCAGCTGATCAAGGGCTGACCTGGTTCACTGAGGCGCGGGTCGGGTTCCACTGGAGCCGACCCGCGTTTCGTGTTCGCGCCGCCCGTCGAAGGTCTTTCTCGCCTGTGCACAACCCTCCTGCTGCTGTCGGAGGCCCGGCGTAAGGTCAGGTCACCACTGCGAGCGGAGGACGACATGATGAACGCAACCGAAGACGAACGAAAGAAGACCGCCGGTCGCCACCAGGGGATCGTGCCCTCCTATCTGCTCGACCGACTCGCGCGATCCAACCGATATCCGCAGGCGGCTCACGCAGCGCGCCAAACGCTTATCGGCCGACCGCCCGCGGAGCGACGCGCACAGCTGGAACTGTCGATCGACGAGAACGGCTCCCTGGTGGCGTCTGTCGAAGCAGCACCGGATCGCACGATTCGAGATGCGCAGGGCTCCGAAACGCTGCCCGGCGTTCTCGTACGCGCCGAGGGTGAGGCGCCGGTTGCCGATGCCGCGGTCAATCAGGCCTACGACGGCCTCGGAAGCACCTTCCAGATGCTCCTCGATGCCTTCGAGCGCAACTCGATCGACGGACTCGGCTCTCGCCTCGATGCCACGGTGCACTACGGGTCCGACTACGACAACGCGTTCTGGGACGGTGAGCGCATGGTGTTCGGCGATGGCGACGGGCAGGTGTTCCGAGGGTTCACTGCTTCCCTCAGCGTCATCGGTCACGAGCTGGGCCACGGGGTGATCCAGCACTCGGGTGAACTGGAGTACCAGGGTGAGTCGGGTGCACTCAACGAGTCGATCGCTGATGTCTTTGGGGTGCTGACAGAGCAGCACTCGCTCGATCAGTCCGCCGATGAAGCTACCTGGCTGATCGGCGCCGGGATCTTCACGCCTTCGGTCGATGGTGTTGCGCTGCGGTCGATGCTGCACCCGGGGACCGCCTATGAAGATCCGGACCTGGGCACCGACCCACAGCCAGCTGACATGAGTGGGTATGTGCGCACCTCGGAGGACAATGGCGGAGTGCACATCAATTCCGGCATACCGAATCGAGCCTTTGCGTTGTTTGCGCTTGAGCTCGGTGGCAAGGCCTGGGAGAGGGCAGGGGGCGTCTGGTATCGCGCACTCTCGAGTGGGCTGCGGACCAACGCCACCTTCGTAGAATTTGCCGAGGCCACGATTTCGGAGGCGAGCAAGGTCGACCGAGCCACGCTGCGGGCGCTTCGCGCCGCATGGACGACGGTGGGTGTGATTGCGAGGTCGAACAATGAGCAGAAGTCAGGGTGACGATGAGACGGCGGACGGTGGCGAAGGGCACAACGCGGACATCGTGATCACCGTGGTCCGCAGCGGGGGAATTACCGGTGTCCCTCGCACGTGGACTGTGGTGCCGCCGGCGGAGGATGAGAGCCAGTGGGTGGTACTGATCCAGCGTTGCCCGTGGGACGGCGACACCAGCACTCAGCCGGGCGCGGACCGCTTCTTGTGGCGAATTCGGGTCCAGCTTCCTCACGACCAGCACGAGCAGGTCATCGCTGACGCGCACCTCTCAGGACCATGGCGCGAACTCGTCGAGGCTGTTCGTGCAGCTGATTCTCCACCGCGGTCGACGACCTGATTCTGGATCTTCGTCAGATGGGCGCGTCCGCTCGTGAAACCGCGGGCAGCGGCAGATCAGAACGTCGTCAGCGGCAGATCAGAACGTCGTCAGCGGCAGATCAGAACGTCGTCAGCGGCAGATCAGAACGTCGTCAGCGTCAGATTGAGGACGAACTGGATCAGGGTAACGACGGATCCGGCCGCGGCAAGTGCGCCTGCGCCGATCGCGATGCCTGAGCGCACCTGGTGCTGACCAGTCTTGGCAGCACTGATGCCCAGGATGAGGGCGATCACTCCCAGTGCCGCCATCACCAGCACGCTGAGCCAGTTGATCGCCGTGGTCACTGCGCCGTAGGCCTCGTAGCTCCCATTCTGGATGAGGACGCGCAACAAGATGGTCTGGAGGATGTACAGCGCCAGGCCCAGCACGACGGTACTGCCACCCAGGATGATTCCGAGCGTTGCCCGCTTCTTCACGGGATCAGCTGCCGCGGGCGCGGACCCCGCCGGTGCCGTGGAGGCATACTGCTGTGGCGCAGAGGGGGACTGTAGTGGTGCCGAGGGGTGTGGCTGAGGCGCGCCGTACTGCTGCGGTGCTGCGTACTGCTGCGGTGCTGCGTACTGCTGCGGTGCAGCGTACTGCTCGGGTGCTGCGTACTGCTGCGGTGCTGCGTACTGCTGCGGTGCTGCGTACTGCTGCCGTGCTGCGTACTGCTCGGGTGAAGGGTACTGCTGCGGTGCTGCGTACGCCTGGGCCGACGGCGCCTGCTGCGGTGCTGCGTACGTCTGGGCCGACGGCACCTGCTGCACAGGCCACTGATGCGGGGCCGGTGCCTGCTGGTTCACGCCGTGCGAGGCGGGGAACTGCGGGGTGTTCGGCGGGGTGGGCTGTCCGGAAGCTGCGGCACCGGTCTGGGAAGCCTGCGTGTCGGGCTCTGATGGTGTGGACATGATGCCTCCTCCGTGGCTGACGCAATCGACCCTATCTCGCCCCTCGCTCCTGGTACACCGGCACGGATGAACGAGATGAGGGGGATGAGCACCCGTGGCGCGCACCCTCTCCTCTCGCGATGTTGCGGCTTTGTCGCTGAGCACGGAGGCGCCGCGGTGCGAGCAGAACTGCGCCGGCCGCGACCACGATTGAGCAGCCGAGTGTGCCGTAGGGCTCTGGCGAGACGGTTCAGTCAATGCTAAAGTTGAGCCATAGCGACTCAACTTTAGAAGATCGAGTCCCGCACAGGCTTCAAGGAGACAGATGAACGCAACACAGAACCCCGGTCAGGAGGACCAGCAGAGCGCCCTCGAGCAGTTCGGCATCGACCTGACCGAACGAGCTCGTCAGGGCAAGCTCGACCCGGTCATCGGGCGCGACTCGGAGATTCGCCGCATCAGCCAGGTGCTGACTCGACGCACCAAGAACAATCCCGTCCTCATCGGAGAGCCCGGCGTCGGCAAGACCGCGGTGGTGGAAGGTCTCGCCCAGCGCATCGTCGCCGGTGACGTGGCCGAGAGCCTGAAGGGGAAGCGCCTCATCTCCCTGGACATGTCGGCTCTGGTCGCCGGTGCGATGTATCGCGGTCAGTTCGAGGAGCGCCTGAAGAACGTCCTGAAGGAGATCACGGAATCTGACGGGGAGATCATCACCTTCATCGACGAGCTGCACGTGCTCATGGGCGCGGGTGGCGGGGAGGGATCTGTCGCGGCGAGCAACATGCTGAAGCCAATGCTCGCTCGTGGAGAATTGCGCCTCATCGGTGCTACCACCCTCAACGAGTATCGCGAGTTCATCGAGAAGGATGCCGCTCTGGAGCGTCGTTTCCAGCAGGTGTACGTGGGCGAGCCCACGGTCGAGGACACGATCGCCATCCTCCGCGGGCTGAAGGAGCGCTACGAGGCGCACCACAAGGTCGCCATCGCCGATAATGCACTGATCGCCGCCGCCTCTCTCTCGCACCGGTACATTCCGTCGCGGCAGCTGCCCGACAAGGCGATCGACCTGATCGATGAAGCTGCATCGCGGCTGCGCATGGAGATCGACTCCGCTCCGCTGGAGATCGACGAACTGCGCCGACACGTGGACCGGTTGAAGCTCGAGGAACTCGCCCTCAAGAAGGAGAAAGATGACGCCTCGCGCGCTCGGCTGAAGAAGCTGCGCGAAGATCTCGAGCAGCAGGAGTCCCGCCTGCGCGATCTGCAGCAGCGCTGGGATGAGGAACGTGCATCCCTCAACCGCGTGGGCGATCTGAAGACCCGTCTTGATGCGGCACGCTCGGAAGCTGAGCGTGCCCAGCGCGAGGGAAACCTCGAGCGTGCATCGCGCCTGCTCTACGCCGACATCCCCGCGCTCGAACGGGAGCTGGGCGAGGCCGAGAAAGCGGAGAACAACGAGGACCGCATGGTCAACGACCAGGTGACCGACGAGAACATCGCCGATGTCATCTCCGCGTGGACCGGGATCCCCGTCGGACGTCTCATGCAGGGCGAGGGCGAGAAGCTGGTCCGTCTGGAGACCGAGCTCGGCAAGCGCATCATCGGTCAGAAAGAAGCCGTCGCGGCAGTGTCCGACGCGGTGCGCCGCTCGCGCGCAGGAATCAGCGACCCCAATCGACCCACGGGCTCCTTCCTCTTCCTGGGGCCCACCGGCGTCGGCAAGACCGAACTCGCGAAGGCTCTGGCTGAGTTCCTCTTCGACGACGAGCAGGCGATGGTCCGCATCGACATGTCGGAGTACGGCGAGAAGCACTCCGTCTCACGCCTGGTCGGCGCCCCTCCCGGGTACGTCGGCTACGAGCAGGGCGGCCAGTTGACCGAGGCGGTGCGGCGCCGTCCTTACTCGGTGGTGCTGCTCGACGAGGTGGAGAAGGCCCACCCCGAGGTGTTCGATGTCCTGCTTCAGGTGATGGACGACGGTCGGCTCACCGACGGGCAGGGTCGCACGGTCGACTTCCGCAACGTCATCCTCATCCTGACCTCCAACCTCGGCTCGCAGATCCTGATCGATCCGACCCTGTCCGCCGAGGTCAAGCACGAGGGCGTGATGGAGGCGCTGCGTCACGCGTTCCGCCCGGAGTTCCTGAATCGTCTCGATGATGTCGTGATGTTCCACGCCCTCACCGAAGACGACCTCGCCCAGATCGTGGAGCTCGCGGTGGACGCGCTGCAGAAGCGGCTCGCCGATCGTCGACTCACCCTCGCCGTCACACCGGACGCACGCGCCTGGCTGGCCGAACGCGGCTACGACCCGCTGTTCGGAGCACGTCCGCTGCGTCGCCTGATGCAGAAGGAGATCCAGGACCGTCTGGCGAAGGGCATCCTCTCCGGAAACGTGCGCGACGGATCGATGGTCACGGTCGATGTCGCCGCTGACGGGCAGGGGCTCGCACTCACCAGCGCGGCCGCTCCGACGGTTCCACCGCTGAGCGATGATGACGACGTGGTCGACGCGGAGCTTATTGAGTGACACACTGCTGAGCAGAGCGAAGGCCCGCCCGGGCGCATCCGGGTGGGTCTTCGCCGCGCTTGACACGGATTCCGCGCGGGCGCGGTGACGGGCATCATAGGAGAAGAAGATTCCGCGTGACGAGGAGTGAGCATGGGCGACGAGTCGACGCGGGAACCGCAGCCGGACCCTGCAGGGGATCAGAACCCCCCTGGGCCGCCGCGTCCGAATGGCTGGCGGGCCGAGCCAGCGCACGAATGGGAACAGCGACCCAACCAGGCCTGGCAGACCGGAGCGCCCGAATCCTGGAGCGCGCGGCCGAACGACACCTGGCAGACCGGAGCCCCCCAGAGCTGGGACACCCGACCGAACCCGCTGTGGCAGGGCGGTGATCCTGCGGAAACTGCACCCACGACGCCGCTTCCGGGTGCGTATGCGACGCAGCCGACGGCACCGACCGAGCCGCTGACGGGTGCGTATGCGCCGCAGCCGCCGACGGCCGCGCCGCCGGAGTACGGGGCACCGCCCCAGTACGCGCCTGCACCCCAGTACGCGCCCCCGCCGTACGGAGCGCCGCCGGTCCCGCACTCCGCACCGCAGTACGTCCCGCACTCCGCACCGCAGTACGGCACCGGCGCGCCCGCGGGCCAGGCGCCTCCGCCCGGCTACGGAGCGCCGAGCTCCCCCGTCACCCCCGGCGCGCCCGCTCCGAAGCGGAGTCGAACCGGGCTCTGGATCGGGATCGGTGTCGTCATCGTGGCTGCGGTGGTCGTGCTGATCGTCATCTTCTCGATCTGGCTCGGAAATCAGGCGCAGTCGCTGTTCGGTGGAACCGCGCAACCGGTCACAGAGTCTTCGGAGTCTGCGGCACCTCGACCGACACCTTCGACACCCCAGCCCACGCACGATCCCTCGACAGCACCCACAGCCCCCGCGCCCGTCGAGCAGCCGACGGGCGAACGCGTGCCCCTCGACGTCGCCTCCGGGCTTCCCGAAGGAGCCGACTTCGCCGTGGCGCCCGCAAGCACGTGGGACGACTACGGGACGACCTTCCTCGGTGGCGACAACGGCGAGTTCTGGGCGACTTCGCTCACCGGAATGTATAGCGAGATCAGTGGCAAGGATTCGCAGGCGGCTGCGGAAGATCTTCTCCAGCTGCTGTCCACTGGCTCGGTCGAGGGCATCGCGAGCGTCTGGGTCACCGGAGCGGACGGGCGCAGCTACGAGTTCCTGGCCGCGGAATCCGAGGGCATGGGCGTGATGGTGCGTGTGGAGCCCGACTCCGGGCGTCAGTTCGCGCTGATGTTCACCGGCACCCCTGCGGATGTCGTGGCGAACCTCGTGCTGAAGTAGGTCAGTGCGCCGGCCAGGTCACGGTGTCCGCGACCCCGGCCGGGTACTCCTGCAGCGGCACGATGCCGTCTTTCCACGCCTTCTGGATCGGTTCGATGATCCGCCAGCACTGCACCGCGGCATCCCCGCGCACAGACAGGGCGGGATCCCCCTGCAGCAGTTCGGAGAGCACTTCGGCGTACGCTTTGGCGTTTCCGCCCGCGAGATCGGCGTCCAGCTCGGCGCGGTGCAGCGCGAACGGATCCTCGCCGCCGTTGACGTTGATCTCGAGTGACATCTGATCCGGGTTGAGGTTGAAGCGCAGCACGGCTCCCTCCGCCTTCCCAGTGAAGCCGTCGGGCACATGGCGCACGGGCTTGAAGTGCACCACCACTTCGCGTCGGGGGTGCGACATCGCCTTGCCGGAGCGCAGTGTGAAGGGAACGCCCTCCCAGCGGGCATTGTCGACGCCGAACGTGGCCTGCGCGAGGGTTTCCGTCTCGTTCGCCGGATCGACGCCGTTCTCGTCCACGTAGCTCGGCAGCTCACGTCCATCGATCGACCCCGCCGTATAGCGGGCGCGATGCGTGAACGAGGAGGGATCGTCACGCCAGACCCGGGTGGCTCGCAACGTGGCACCGGTCGCGTCGCGAAGATCGCGTTCGTTGAGCGTCGCCGGCGGCTCCATCGCCACGAACGCGAGCACCTGCAGCAGGTGGCTCTGGATCATGTCCACCAGCGCACCCGCGTGATCGTAGTAGCCGGCCCGGCTCTCCAGACCCAGCTGCTCGTCATACGAGATCGTGACGTGGGAGATGTGCTCGGCGTTCCACAACGGCTCGAACACGCGATTGGTGAAGCGCACGCCGAGCAGGTTGAGGAGCGTGGAGCGACCGAGGAAGTGATCGACGCGGAAGATCTGGTTCTCCGAAACGAGCGTCGCGACCAGCTCGTTCAGCGCCTCCGCGCTCGCGGAGTTCGTGCCGAACGGCTTCTCCAGCGCCAACATGATGCCCGGAGGCAGCTCGACCGAGCGCAGCGCCTCGCACGAGGCGGCGGCCACGGCCGGCGGCACGGCGAAGTACAACGCGATCGATCCGGACAGCTCACCCAGCAGGCTCGACATGTCTGCAGCAGCGGTGATGTCCGCCTGCCGGTACTCGATCGAGGTCAGCGAACGCAGACAGCCGGCGCCCGCGTTCTCCTCGAAGGTGCGACGCACCAGCGTCACCCACGTCGATTCGTCCCAGTCCTCGCGTCCGACGCCCACGAGGCGGATGCGCAGGTCCTGCTGGCGCTCCAGGAGCTGTGCGAGAGCGGGAAGAAGCAGACGCGACGTGAGATCCCCCGTCGCCCCCAGAATCACGAGCGTGCTTTCGTTGGTCACATCCACACCCTATGACTCGGATGGTGCTTCCAGGCAGGGGGGAGCACAATCGGGGGCATGTCGGCAGCAATCGAGGACTACGCCCTCATCAGCGACGCACGCACCGGGGCCCTGGTCTCGCGGGACGGCAGCATCGACTGGTTCTGTCCACCCCGCTTCGACGCGCCGAGCGTGTTCGGTGCGTTGCTGGGCGATGAGGAACACGGCCACTGGCGGCTCGGTCCGGCCGGTGGCGGCGAGGTGCAGCGACGGTACGAGTCCGAGGACTTCACGCTGGTCACGCGCTGGACCACCCGGAGCGGGGTCGTCGAGATCACCGATCTGATGCCGATCGATGGACCCCACACCCACATCATTCGTCGGGTGCGCGGTATCACCGGATCTGTCGAGCTCGAGACCGTCGTCCGGTTCCGATTCGACTATGCCGCCGCTCTCCCGTGGGTGCGGCAACACCGGGATGCCGGTCCGCCCGCCATCGCCGCGATCGCCGGTCCCGACGCGATGCTCATGCGCGGGGTGACCCTCACCGCGCGCGACAACAGCCACGTGGGCGCCTTCACCGTCGCGGAGGGCGAGGTGCGGGACCTGGTGCTGACCTGGTATCCGTCGTTCGAACCGCACCCGGAGATGCCCGAGGTGGATGCCCTGCTGCGACGCACCCGCACCTGGTGGCAGCGATGGTCCACCGACCTGCACCGCGACGGGCCCTATCGCGATGAGGTGAAGCGCTCCCTGCTGGTGCTGCGCGCCCTCACTCATCGCGACACCGGTGGCATCGTCGCTGCGGCCACCACTTCGCTGCCCGAGCAGTTCGGCGGGACCCGGAACTGGGACTACCGCTACGTGTGGCTTCGAGACGCCTCGCTCACCCTCATGTCACTCATCCGACATCATCACCTCACGGCGGCGCGGCACTGGCGATCCTGGCTGCTGCGGGCCATCGCCGGTGACCCGGCCGACGTGCAGATCATGTACGGCATCGCGGGGGAGCGCTACCTTCCCGAGCGCGAGCTGACCACTCTTCCCGGATACCAGGGGTCCGGACCGGTTCGCGTCGGCAACGGCGCGGTGGACCAGTTTCAGGCGGACGTGATCGGTGAGGTGATCGTCGCGCTGGATGACGCGCGCCGGGCCGGGCTCGCGGAGGAGGGATCGTCATGGTCGCTGCAGCGAGCCCTGATCGGTCGAGTGGTGGAAACCGTCGATCGTCCCGATCAGGGCCTGTGGGAGATCCGCGGCGAGCCGCACCGGTTCACCCACTCCCGCGCGATGATCTGGGCGGCGCTGGATCGTG
Organism: Microbacterium sp. ZW T5_56; assembly: GCF_044987425.1. Classification (NCBI taxonomy): domain Bacteria; kingdom Bacillati; phylum Actinomycetota; class Actinomycetes; order Micrococcales; family Microbacteriaceae; genus Microbacterium; species Microbacterium sp. ZW T5_56. The sequence continues at coordinate 35,532 of NZ_JBJDRI010000035.1, forward strand.
GCGTGCGGGCGGTGCGCGAGTTCGGACTCGACGGCGATCTCGACATCTGGGAACGACTGCGCGACGACGTTCGTGACGATATCGATGCGCGGGGCGTATCGGCGGACGGACACTTCACGCAGTACTTCGGAACGGATGAGGTCGACGCCTCTCTGCTCGTGCTCCCGCAGATCGGATTCTGTGCGGCCGACGATCCGCGCATGCTGGCCACCGTCGCGCGCATCGAACGAGACCTCATGCGCGATGGATTCCTCATGCGCTACCGCGCTGCGACGGGCGTGGACGGCATCGACGAGCCGGAGAACCCGTTTCTGGCCTGTTCTTTCTGGCTCGTGGAACAGTATGCGCGCACCGGTCGTCGTGACGATGCCGTCCGGTTGATGGACCGGCTGTGCGCGCTCACGAACGATCTGGGGCTGCTCAGCGAAGAGTACGACGTGGATGCCGGCCGGCAGGCGGGCAACGTTCCGCAAGCCTTCTCCCACCTCGCGCTCGTGCGCGCTGCCGACGCGCTCGCGGGCGACGGCACCGTCTGAGAGCCGGACATGACCGTGGCTCCGCCTGTTGAGACGGAGCCACAGTCATGTCACGGCTGATCAGCCCTTGAGCGCCTCGCTGAGCTTCACACGGCCACCCATGCGCAGGATCGAGTGGTCGTAGATCCGTGCGCCGACGAGGATCGCCAGCACGCACGAGACGATCAGGATCAGCAGCGAGAGCAGCGGCTCCCACCACTGCGCCTCACCGAGGAACAGTCGCATCGGCATCCCCACCGGAGCGGAGAAGGGCACGTAGCTCATGATGGTCATCACCAGCGGGTTGTCGTTGAACAGGATGACCAGGAAGTACGGCGCCATCACGAGCATCGTCACCGGCGTGATCGTGGAGCCGAGGTCCTCCTGACGCGACACCAGCGATGCCGCGGCCGCGAACAGCGACGCCAGCAGGATGAACCCGAACAGGAAGAAGATCGCGAACCAGACCATCGCCGATCCGAGCAGCGTCAGCACGTCGGTCTGCCCGGTGACGATGAGTCCGACCACGGCGATGGCCACCATGCCGATGATCTGGGCGATTGCGAGAACCGTGTTGCCGAGGACCTTGCCGGCCAGCAGGGTGCGGGTCGAGACCGTCGAGATCAGGATCTCCACGATGCGCGTCTGCTTCTCCTCGACCACCGACGAGGCGATGGTGCCGCCGAAGGTCGAGGCGGCCAGCAGGAACAGCAGACCGAAACCGAACGAGACGATGTAGCGCAGCCCCGGATTCGTCGTGTCCGGCTCCAGCAAGGTCACCGTGGGCACCTCGGCGAGCTGCATCACGAGGCTGTCGGGTGCCGAGGTCTTCGCGATCACGGTGAACCCGGTCGGGCTGGACGGATCGGCGACGACAGCCGCGTCGACACTCTCGTCGCTGACTGCCTTCTCCGCGGCGGCACGATCGTCGACCGTCGTGATCTCGAGCCCGGGGATGTTCGCGACGAGTGACGATGCATCGCCGGTCACCGCCACCGGTGTGTCCGAGCTCTGCTTCGCGGCGATGCCACCGAACATGACGGCGGCCAGCGCCAGAGCGAACAGCACCAGCGTCGAGATCACGAACGGCCGACTCTGCAGCTTCGACATGATCTCCCGTTCGGCGACCAGGCCGATTCCCTGGACGGGGCTGACAGCGCGGGTGGGAGTTGCGGTGCTCACTTGACGACCTCCGTGAAGATCTCGGCCAGCGTGGGGCGCTGGGGGGTGAATGCGGTCACGTCGCCGCGTTCGACGGCGTGACGCAGCACGCGGTGCGCCACGGCATCGTCGTCGACGTCGAAGCGGGCGTATCCGCCGTCGAATTCGACGACCGTGACGCCGGGCTCATCGCGGAGCCAGCCGATGTCGCCGGAGGTGACCAGTTCATAGCGCGGCTCGGAGAACTCGTCGCGCAGCTGGTCGCGGGTCCCGTGGGCGCGCACACGGCCGGCGGCGATGATGACGAGGTCGTCACACAGCCGCTCCACCACGTCGAGCTGGTGCGAGGAGAAGAGCACGGCGGCACCGGCGGCCGCGCGGCTCTGCAGCACGCGTGCGACCACCTCGACGGCCATCGGATCAAGACCGGAGAACGGCTCGTCGAGAATCAGAACCTCGGGGTCGTGCACGAGCGCTGCGGCGATCTGCGCCCGCTGCTGGTTTCCCAGCGACAGTGTCTCGATCCTGTCGTTGAGACGCTCGCCGAGACCGAGCTCGGTGAGCAGCGCCTCGGCGCGGCTGGCTGCTTCGGTGCGGCTGAAGCCATGAAGGCGCGCGAGATAGACGATCTGCTCCAGCACCTTCATCTTCGGGTAGAGACCACGCTCCTCGGGCATGTAGCCGAAGCGCCGACGGTCGCCGCCGGTGATCGGTGCATTGTTCAACGTCACAGTCCCGGCATCGGCGCTGAGCACGCCCAGCGCGATGCGCATGGTCGTGGTCTTGCCCGCGCCGTTGCCGCCGACGAACCCGGTGAGGCGCCCCTGCGCCACATCGAATCCCACGTCATCCAGCACGCGCCGGTCGCCGTAGGTCTTGACCAGTCCTTCCAGGTGCAGCATCTCGTGCCCTCTCTCTTCGGTGATTCCACGCTACGAATCCGCCGCGCTGGCAACCTCCCCCGTCCGGGGGATCTTGGCGTTTCGTGAGATCCGCCGTGCGGCGGGGAGCACCGCGACGCGCCCACGCTCGGTGAACCCGGGGGACACGTGCCGTCGCCCCGGCCCGTTCGCCTCAGGTGAGGTCGTCGACCTCCACGATGACGCCGTCGAGGGCGTCACCCTCGGGTGTGAAGAAGGCGCGGTCGCAGGAGCTGCAGGTATCGCCGTCGTCCATCTCGGGACCGGGGACCGGCAGCTGCCATACGTTCATCGCACCGCACGTCGGACACACCACCGTGACGAGGCGCTCGCGAACTGCTGCCTCGCCTGCCGGCGGAGCCACCGGGATGACGCGCTGGTTGTCGATCGTGAGCTCGCGCAGCGCTTCGGCATCGGTCTCGCGAGTGACGAGCAGCTCGTAGGAGTCCGCACCCGTCTCGATCTGACTGAGTGCGCCGCCGACTGCTCGAAGTGCCTCGTCCACGGCCGTCATCAGCCGTGGCACCGCATCGCCTCGTGCCGCGCCACTCGTCGCCGCGTCCTGCTGGGTCGGGGTCCAGACGAAGGTACCCAGCCCCAACGCGTCGGCGCGTCGTTGTGCGAACCGGGCGATGTCACCCGGCTCGTCCTCGCCAGACCAGTCGACGACGAATGAAGGGATTCGCATGGCGTCCCCCAGGAGGGCTGCGAGTGCGGCGGTGGGGGAGGTCATGCTGCTCCTCGGTGTCTGGCGGTTCAGGCGAGGCCGTTGCGATGTGCGAAGACGACCGCTGCAACGCGGTCGCGTACGGCGAGTTTTGCGAGAAGGTTCGACACGTGCGTCTTCACCGTGGCCTCGCCGATGTACAGCTCCGTGGCGATCTCCGCATTGCTGCGCGCCTGCGCGAGCAGTCGCAGCACCTCCTGCTCACGTTCGGTGAGCTCGACGGGAACACCCGCGGCGGTCAGCAGCGTCGCGCCGTCGGCGACGGGTGCCGGGGAAGGCGCCGGAGCCGTCGTGGCGAATCGGGCGATCACCCGCCGCGTGACCTCGGGTGCGAGGAGGGCGTCACCACCCGCGACGACTCGCACCGCGGAGACCAGCTCGTCGGCGCCCGCGTTCTTGAGGAGGAATCCGCTGGCTCCCGCCTCCAGTGCCGCGAACAGGTAGTCATCGCGATCGAACGTGGTCACGATGAGCACGGCGGATGCGACGGCCGGGTCCGCCACGATGTGTCGCGTGGCCTCCAGGCCGTCCATGTCGGGCATCTGCACATCCATGCAGATCACGTCGGGCTGCAGCGTGGTCGCCAGGTGCACGGCCTCGACGCCGGTCGCGGCTTCACCGACGACGGTGACGTCGCCGCCGGCTTCCAGGATCATGCGGAAGCCCGAGCGCATGACGGCGTGGTCGTCGACAAGCAGTACGCGGATCATGCGGCTCCCGGGGTGAGGGGCACGCGCACGCGGACGAGGAATCCGCCTCGCGGTCGTGGCCCGATTTCGATGGTTCCGCCGGAGGCGGTCGCGCGTTCACGCATGCCGAGCTGGCCGAGTCCGGCGCGGGAGGCGCGCGCATCACGGCCGGAGTTGGCGACCTCCAGTTCGACGGCATCCGCATCCCAGCGCAGCCGCACGTCGACCTCAGCGTGCGGGCCGCCGTGGCGGCGGGCGTTGGTGAGCGCTTCCTGGGCGATGCGATAGAGGTTTGCGTGGGTGACGTTCGGGAGTTCGCGCGCAGAACCCACCTCGGTGAAGCGCGCGGGCATGCCGACCTCCACAGCGCGCGCCACCAGGTCGGGAATCCGCTCGACGCGCAGGGTGGACGGCGCCACGTCCGCGGGTGCGCCGGTGTCGCCGGGAGCACGCAGGGTCTCCAGCAGTCCGTGGAGCTCGTCGATGGCGCTTCGTGCCGACGACTCGATCCCGCGAAGCGCCTCCGCCGCGGCGTCCGGATTCACCGCCATGACGGCGCGGGCGGCGCCCGCCTGCACGCCCATGGCCGAGACATGATGCGCCACGACGTCGTGCAGCTCGCGCGCGATGTTCACCCGGTCGAGTGCGACAGCCTGGGCGGCGGTGATCTCGCGCTCGTGCTCCAGCTCACGCTGCCGCTGATCCAGCGCCTCGCGCTCCAGCGCACTGCGGAACGCGCGATCGCCGAGGTAGTAGGCGCCGCCGTAGAAGCCGGCATTGATCAGGAGCTGGATCAGCATGTACGCCACGAACGGGCTGAAGACACCGGCGCGCGAGAAGGTCTCGTCGATCTGCGGATCGGGATCGGTGGCTGAGATGAACATCGTGATGAGCAGCCAGGTGAACATGGCGACGATCATCAGCACGCGGGCGATGAACGCTCGGCGGCGATCATTCACCCAGGCGCCCACCGTGTAGATGCCGATGAACATCGCCACGTTGCCGGCATAGATCTCGGGGATCTTGTAGGTGACCGCGAGGAAGTAGGCCGTGCACACGACGACCATCACGCTGATCGGGAAGCGGCGGCGGAAAGCCAGCGGGAGCGAGACGGCGACAGCGATGACCAGCGCCCACGGGAGGCGGTCCGCCTGGGCACCGAACATGCCGGAAACCGACGTGAGGGCCGCGCTGATCACCGCGCTCACGAAGATGACGCACGCCAGCCAGACGTCGTTCCGCAGCTCCTGCGGAGTCGCCGCCGGGCGCTGCGGGGTGTTCATCCGTCCACCGTAGCGGGAGCTTCAGACACGGCGGATCCGTCGCGCGGGGGAGATGCGCTCTTTCCGATGTCGGCGGCCCATGGCACGATGACCAACGAAACCCTTGCTCCCCACGAATCGACAATGGAAGGACCGGTCATGACGCAGATCTTCGTCAACCTCGCCTCGAACGACCTGGAGCGCAGCAAGGCGTTCTACACGGCGCTCGGGTGCGAGATCAATCCGCTGTTCACCGATGAGAACGCCGCATGCGTCGTGTGGGGCGAGAACATCTACTTCATGGTGCTCACCCGTGAGTACTTCTCGACATTCACCGCGCTGCCTGTCGCGGACGCCACCCAGAGCACGCAGGTGCTCATCGCCCTGAGCCGGGACTCGCGCGGTGACGTGGACGCCGTTGTGGCTGCCGGCCTCGCCGCCGGTGGATCGGAGCCGCGCGACCCGCAGGACCTCGGATTCATGTACTCGCGCACCGTCGCGGACCCGGACGGCAACCTTCTGGAGTTCCTGTGGATGGATCCGGCCACGGCGCAGTCCGGTCCTCCGGACATGGTGTGACGAATGAGGGCCGCCCGTGGGGGCGGCCCTCATTCGCATCAGCCGAAGATCATCGGGACGTCGTCGTCATCAGACGGGTTCAGTTCCAGGTCGACCACGACGGGCACGTGATCACTGGGCTGCTCCCCCTTGCGCTCATCTCGTGCGATGAACGCGCCGGCCACCGCGTCCGCGAAGGTCGGCGAACCGAGCACGAAGTCGATGCGGATGCCCTCGTTGCGCGGGAACTTGAGGCGCTGATAGTCCCAGTAGGTGTAGCCCTCCGGAACGATCGGACGCACCACGTCGGTGACGCCCGCGTCCTGCAGGGCGAAGAACGCCGCGCGCTCCTCGGGGGAGACATGCGTGGAGCGGCCGACGACGATATCGGGGTCGCCGTTGTCCGAGTCGTAGGGGATGACGTTGTAGTCGCCCACCAGCGCGAAGCGCGCGTGCGGGTCAGCCGCGAGGGTGTCCTGCGTGTGCTGAGCGAGAGCGCCGAGCCAGTGCAGCTTGTAGGTCATGTGTGGATCGTCGAGAGCGCGGCCGTTCGGCACGTACAGGCTCCACACACGCACACCGTCGACGGTGGCGCCGATCGCGCGTGCCTCCTGCGGGGCATCGGGGCCCTCATGCCCCTTGGCGAACCCGGGCATTCCGGGAAACGCGATCTGGACGTCCTCCAGGGGAAGGCGGCTCGCGATGGCCACGCCATTCCATTGGTTCAGTCCGTGAACCTCAACCTGGTAGCCCGCGTCCTCGAATTCCGCGTACGGGAACTGTTCGGGCTTGCACTTGATCTCCTGCATGGCGAGCACATCGATGTTCTCGCGCACGGCGAAGTCGACGATGCGGTTCACCCGTGCACGGACGGAGTTGACATTCCAGGTGGCCAGACGCATACGACAAGCCTAGGTCGTGGGTCGGACATCGCTTCACGCGGGGGTGGCTGTTCCCATCAGCACGCCGCGGGCCAGCGAGTGGAAGTGGCGGTTGAACCCCAGGACCGCCGGCGTCGCCGACTCCGCGATGTCCAGGTGCGTGACATCGAGCGCGTCGATCACGAAGAAGTAGCGGTGTGTTCCGGTTCCCGCGGGAGGCGCGGCGCCGATGAATCGCGAGAGCCGCAGCTCGTTCGGCAGCGTGACGGAACCGCCGGGAAGCGCTGTCGGATCGCCTGAGCCCGCCCCGGCGGGCAGCGTGCGGAGGTCTGCCGGCAGATCGAACACCGCCCAGTGCCAGAACCCGGAGCCGGTTGGTGCATCGGGATCGAAGACACTGAGAGCCAGGGACCGCGTTCCTTCCGGAACGTCGCTCCAGGAGAGCTGCGGGGATACGTCCGCGCCCTCCGCGATCGTGTCCGCACCCCACGCCGTCGGCGGCAGAGGAGCGCCATGCTCGAAGTCCGTGCTGGTGAGCTCCAGCCGGTCGAACGAGCGCAGCGTGGCGAGCTGCTGGTACGGGTCGAAATCGAACATATCGACTCCTTTCCTGAGCACGGGGGAGAGTGTCAGTGCCACCCTAGAACGCGTATCGGGATCGGAACAGTGGAAACCACCGTGCTCTCCGGGTGAGGTTGTGCCAGACTTGTCCTACTCGTGAACGCGAGGAGAAGTTGGGTATCGGCCGGTGGGGAAACCGGCCGGGTCTCCAGGGGACGGAGACCGGCTGAACGTGCGGGGGCACAATGAGCGACGCATTGAGCGCATTCCAATTCGAGATGATGATGATGCTGCGGCATCTCAATCACCTGCATCGTCAGGTGCAGTGGCAGCAGCCTCCCCTCGATCGCAGCGCCTATCTCCTCCTGAACCGACTCGATCTTTCTGGGCCGATGACCATCCGCGAGCTGCGTGAAGCGCTGGGCCTGGACGATTCCACCCTCAATCGTCAGACTGCCGCGATCGTTCGCGACGGGCATGCGGAGCGTATCGAAGACCCCGAGGGCGGTGTGGCCCGCAAGTTCCGCATCAGCGCGTCCGGCCGCAATCGTCTGATCGCGGAGCGGGCGAGCTACGAAGAGGCGCTTGAGCGGGTGACTGCCGAGTGGGACGACGGCGAGAGTCGCGCGTTTGCCCTGCTGGCGCGGCGGTTCAACGAATCATTCGAAGGCCTCGAGAACCGGCGCTGGGAGCGTCCCGCGTCCTGACACGCCGCGGAATTGTCGTCACAACCCACGACAGTGCCGCCGGGGAGTGATTCAGTGGACGCATGACTTCCGTTCTGGCACTTGACCTTGGCGGCACCAAGCTGGAGGGCGCGCTCATTGAAGCCGACGGGACCGTGCGTCCCGACACACGTGTGCGCCGCCCCACCGGCCGCGACTCCACCGCCGAATCCCTGCACGTGGCGTTGTCGGAGGTGATCGCGGGCGTCCTGTCCACCGCCGACACGTCGGACGTGGTCGCCGTCGGCGTCGGATCGGCCGGGCCGTTCCTCGACGGGGGCGATGCCATCGCGCCCGTGAACATGCCGGGGCTGCACGGCTACCGGCTCGCCGCCGATGCCGCCGGGGTCGCGGCAGCGGCGCTCGGGCGCGTGGTTCCGGTGCGGATCGGGCACGACGGCAGCTGCTTGGCGCTCGCGGAGGCGTGGCTGGGGGCCACGGTCGGGTCACGGGCGTCCATGTCGATCGTGGTGTCGACCGGTGTGGGCGGCGGCATCGTCATGGACGGGCGGCTGATCGCGGGCGGCTCGGGCAACGCCGGACATCTGGGGCAGACCCACATCGCCGAGTATGAAGCCACGTTGGAAGAGGTCGCCTCCGGGCCGGCAAGCGTCAGCTGGGCGCAGTCGCAGGGGTGGTCGGGCGAGACCGGTGAAGACCTGTCCCGCGACGCCGCATCGGGCGACGAGACGGCACGCGCGGCGATCGTGCGGTCCGCACATGCTGTCGCTCGGGGACTGGCGGATGCGGCCACCCTGCTGGATCTCGAGGTGATCGCCATCGGCGGCGGCTTCTCACAGTCGGCACCCGATTACATCGACCTGGTGCAGGCGGCACTCAGCGAACATGCCGTCCTCGACTACGCCCGCGCTGCACGTGTCGTGCGCAGCGCGCTGCACGGGGAAGGCCCGCTGATCGGTGCTGCCGCCGTGGCCCTGCGCGCAGCGAGCGCGGAGTGAAACCGTAGAATCGGACCATGACCACGATGCCGACCGCTGAGCTCGAAGCCGACCGTCAGAAGCTGATCGATCTGGTGAAGGCCGAGGCGGTCTTCCACGGTGACTTCACCCTGTCCAGCGGCAAGAAGGCGTCCTACTACGTCGACATGCGTCGGCTGACGATGGATCACCGTGCGGCGCCCGCGATCGGTCGTATCGTGCGCGAGCTGCTGCGCGACTTCCCCACGGTCACGGCCGTTGGCGGTCTGACGCTGGGTGCTGACCCGATCGCGAACGCGGTCATGCACGCCTCGTCCGAGTCAGAGGCTCCGCTGGACGCTTTCGTCGTCCGCAAGGAGCCGAAGGATCACGGCCGCGGGCGTCAGATCGAAGGCGCAGAGATCGAGGGCAAGGACGTCGTCGTGGTGGAGGATACGTCCACCACCGGTCAGTCCGCGCTGAAGGCGGTGGAGGTGCTGCGTGCCGCGGGTGCCAACGTCATCGCGGTGGCGGTCGTGGTTGATCGTAAGACCGGAGCGCAGGCTGCGATCGAGGCGGAGGGGCTGGAGTGGCGTTCGGCCATCGACCTTGACGACCTGGGGCTCGCGCCGCAGTGAGCTCAGTTTTTGCATGAGGGGCGTCCGAATGACTGAACTGCTCCCTGGAAGTTGGACTGATGAATTCAGTTCTGACATTCAGGGAGCAGTTTCATGCATCCACGCAGTTCGCTTTCCGATGACCAGCGTGCCACGGCGGTAGCGTTGTTTGAGGCCGGTT
>NZ_JBJDRI010000036.1:0-42196 GCF_044987425.1 Microbacterium sp. ZW T5_56
GCAGCCGGCGCGGGAGCTTCAGCGACGGCTGGAGCCGGAGCCGCGGCGGGCTCCTCGGCGGCGGGCGCGGGGGCCGAAGCCGGTGCGGCGCTGCCGTCACCGATCGTGGCGAGGACGGCGCCGACCTCGACGGTCTCGTCTTCCTGAACCAGGATCTCTTCGATCACGCCGCTGACGGGCGAGGGGATCTCGGTGTCGACCTTGTCGGTCGAGATCTCCAGGAGACCCTCATCCGCCTGGACGGTGTCACCCACCTTCTTGAGCCAGCGGGTGACCGTACCCTCAGTCACGCTCTCACCGAGAGCGGGGAGGACGACGGATGTGCTCATGTCGATTTCTCCTTCAGAATGCATAACGTCTATACCCAGCTTAGTGATGGACCGGTACTCTCGGCGACCATTCACAGGGCGTGGAGCGGTTTTCCGGCGAGCGCGAGAAACGCCTCGCCCAGGGCCTCGCTCTGGGTGGGGTGAGCGTGCAGGAGCGGTGCCAGGTCTTCCGGGAAGGCTTCCCACGCCACGGCGAGCTGTCCCTCGGTGATGAGCTCGCCGACGCGGTCGCCGAGCAGGTGAACACCGATCACAGGACCGTCGATCTCGCGGATGACCTTCACGAAGCCGCCCGTTCCGATGATCTCGCTCTTGGCATTTCCCGCGAGATTGAACTCGTAGGCGCGGATGTGATCGGCACCGAACCTGTCGGCGGCCTGTGCCTCGGTGAGCCCCACCGACGCGACCTCGGGGTGCGAGTACGTGACCTTCGGCACCTGGGAGTCGGGGACCGCGACCGGGTCGAGTCCTGCGATGCGCTCGGCCACCGCGATGCCCTGCTGGAAACCGCGGTGCGCGAGCTGAAGGCCCGGGGTGATGTCGCCCACGGCCCACACGCCGGCGACGTTGGTGTGCAGGCGCTCGTCGACGACCACGAACCCCCGATCGAGTGTGATTCCGGCCTCCTCGAAGCCGAGATCCGCCGTGACCGGCCCCCGACCGACGGCGACCAGCAGGTAGTCGCCCTCCAGGGCGCTCCCGTCCTCCAGCGTCACGGTGACGCCGCTGTCGGACTGCTGCACGGACTGGAAGCGCACGCCGAGCTTCTGAGCGATGCCGCGCTTGCGGAACGCGCGCTCCAGGCCCTTGCTGACCGCGAGGTCCTCGTTCGGAACCAGGTGATCGAGTGCCTCGATGATGGTGACCTCGGAGCCGAAGGAGCGCCAGACACTCGCGAACTCCACCCCGATCACCCCGCCGCCGAGCACGAGCACGCGCTCCGGGATGATCTCCAGCTCGAGCGCCTGCTCGCTGGTGAGCACGCGCCCGCCGATCTCGATGCCGGGAAGCGTCCGGCTGTAGGAGCCGGTGGCCAGGATCAGGTCTGCGCCGGTGTAGAGATCGTCGCCGACACGCACCGTCCGGTCACCCTCGAGGCGACCGGAGCCGCTGATCGTGGTGATCTTGCGCGCGGACAGGAGCCCTTCCAGACCCTTGTGCTTCTTCGCGACGATGCCGCGTCGATACGCTGCCACTCCCGCAGGGTCGATGGCGTCGAGCTGAGCCGTGACGCCGTACTGTGCTGCTTCACGAACGGTGTCGGCGACTTCCGCAGCGTGCAGCAGCGCCTTGGTCGGAATGCAGCCGCGGTGCAGACAGGTGCCGCCGACCTTGTCGCGTTCGATGAGGGCGACCGTCTTTCCGAGCTCCGCGAGACGCAGCGCTGCGGCGTAGCCGCCGCTGCCGGCGCCGAGGACGACGACGTCGAAGGTGTGGGTTGTCATGAGATCTCCAGTTCGGACTCGCGTGGCTTGTGGCTAGCGCGAGATCAGTTCGAGGATCGACCGAACGGTCGCTCCGGTGAAGCCCTTGTCGGTGTAGCCGAACGGGGCGGAGTCATTGAGGGCCGAGGCGGCGATGTCCAGGTGCACCCACGGGATGCGCGCAGCGTTCTCCTCGTCGGACACGCGGCCGACGAAACGGCGCAGGAACAGGCCGGCGAAGAGCGCCCCACCATTGCGATTGCTCATGTTGGCGTTGCGCATATCCGCGATGGGGGAGTCGAGATCGCTCTCCATGAAGTCCGGCAGCGGCATCGGCCACGCGTCTTCACCCGCGACCGCGGCGGCGTCCAGGAAGGTCTCGACCGCATCATCGTCACCGAACACGCCGGTGTGGCGGTTGCCGAGTGCCACCATGATCGCGCCGGTGAGCGTGGCCACATCGATGATGAGATCGGGGCGCTCCTCGCTGGCGGCTACCAGGCCATCGCCGAGGACGAGGCGTCCCTCCGCGTCGGTGTTCAGCACCTCCACGGTCTGACCGCCGTACATGCGCAGCACGTCACCGGGGCGGATGGCGCGGCCGGACGGCATGTTGTCGGCGATGCACATCCACGCCGTGACTCGTGTGGGCAGCTGCTGCTGCGCGGCTGCACGGACCACAGCGAGCACGGTGGCCGCGCCGCACATGTCGTCCTTCATGCCGAGCATTGACGACGCAGGCTTGAGGGAGAGGCCGCCGGTGTCGAAGGTGATGCCCTTGCCCACCAGCGCGATGTGACGCGATGCCTCTGCGGGAGAGTAGCTGAGTCGCACAAGACGAGGCGGTCGGTCCGATCCCTGGCCGACGCCGAGAATTCCGCCGAAGCCCTCTGCCGCGAGGCGCTCCTCATCCCAGACGGTCACCTCGATGGGAAGCCCGTCGACCGCGGTGAGCGCCGATTCAGCGAGCTGCTGCGGGCTCTGCCACTCGGCCGGGGTGGTGGTGAGGTCCTTCACGAGCGCGACGGCCTCGGCGATGCTGACCGCGGCGGCGGTGTCGACCTGCTCGGCCGTGTGGACGGTGATGCTGCCGGCTCGCTGCGTGCGACCCGACGTCTTGTAGGAGTCGAACGTGTAGGCACCCAGCAGTGCACCTTCCACGGCCGCGGCGGCGTTGCCCTCGGGAACCGCATTCAGGTGGACGTGGACGGCGGAGAAGCCCGTGAGGGAGCGCACGCCGGCTCCGACGGCGTCGCGCACACCGGCGGCATCGGTGCGATCGCCCAGGCCGACGACCGCGAACGGCTTGTCGGTGACGGAGAGCAGTGGCACACGCGCGAAGGCGGCGAACGAACCGGTGAAGCCGATCGCCGCGAGTGCCTCGGCGAGTCCCGGCCATGCGCTCAGGGCGTCAGGGGCCGGAAGTGCCGGAACGAGAACGAGGGTCGCCTCGGCTTCCGGATCGAACGACAGGGACGAGGACAGCTGAATCTCGGGAACCGGCATGCCCCCATCCTAGGGAGCGTCGGGGGTCTGAGGATCGGCGTGTTCGCTGACAGCGGTCGCCTTCTCGACCCTCGCTGTCTGCCGCGCTCGTAGCATGGAAGGATGCCCCAGCCCTCCGAGATCTTCGAACGCGTCCTTCCGCCGCGTGCCGTTCCGGCCGGCCTTCCGATGGTCGTCCTGATGACCGGCTTCACCGATGCGGGCGGTGCCGTTGCGGGGCTGATCAACCGATTCCGCGATGATGGCACCGCTGACGTCCTGGGACGGTTCTCCAACGACGTCCTGCTGGATTACCGCGCGCGTCGTCCGATTGTGACCTTCGTGCGCGATCACCTGACCGAGTACCGGCCGCCGCGGTTGGAGCTCTCGCTCGCTCATGACGTCCTCGGCCAGCAGTTCCTGTTGCTGTCGGGCTACGAGCCGGACTTCGCCTGGGAGGCCTTCGCCGACGTGGTGCTGAACCTCGCCGCCGAGCATCGAGTGTCCGGCGTCACGTGGGTCCACGCGATCGGCATGCCTGTGCCGCATACTCGGCCCATCGGTGTGACGGTGTCGGGAAACCGCGACGACCTCATCGCGTCGCTTTCGGTGTGGCAGCCCGAGACGCAGGTGCCCGCGACCGCGGGACACCTGCTGGAGTATCGCCTCGCCGAGAACGGCACCTCGATCGCCGGACTCGTGCTCCTCGTCCCGCACTACCTGGCAGACACCGAGTATCCCGGCGCCATGCTCGTCGCGCTGGAGAAGATGACGGCTGCGACGGGGCTGGTGTTCGCCACAGATCCGATCGTCGAGGCGAACCGGGACTTCCTCGTCAAGGTGGAGGAGCAGATCGCCGACAACGACGAGCTGCAGCGCATGATCTCGGCTCTGGAAGTGCGTTACGACGCGTACCGTGCCGGCCAGTTCCACGAGATGGAGCGTGGCGAGTACACCAGCGAGACGCTGTTGGATGGCGCGCCGCTGCCGAGCGCCGATGAGCTGGCCGCCGAGCTGGAGCGATTCCTCGCGAATCGGCCGGGCGACGAAGACAAGGGTGCTCCGGGTCTGGGCTGAACCCGACACGCCGCACGACGACGGCGGGCCCCGGGAATACCGGTGCGCGCGCACGCGTTTTCCTCAACGCGTCAATTGGTGTTTCCCCACGCCGACGTGTGAGACAATAGGGGACCGACCCGTTGTCGACCCTACGAGCTGAAAGGCTCCGGGACTTGACAAGGGTCTTACGTGTGTGTGAAACCTCCGGAGCACGCCGGTGAAAGGTGAACCGTGACCCCTGCCACGACCAAGACCACGCGGACCGCAGCGAAGGACACCGAGACGGACGAGACCGCCACTGCGGCCGCAGCCAAGCCCGCCGCCAAGCGCGGCGCCGCTGCGAAGACGACCGGAAAGGCCGCTGCAACGCCTGCGGCCAAGAAGCCTCGCGCGACCACCGCGAAGGCGGCCGGCGGACGCAAGAAGAAGTCCGATGAAGACGAGCCCACTGAGGACGAAGAGGTCGACGTCGAGATCGACGCCGAGACCTCGGATGACAAGTCGGACGACACCAGCGAGGACAAGGACGACGAGGAAGGTGCGACGAAGCCCGTCACCACCGAGCCGCTGCCCACGGGCGCGATCGTCATCTCCTCCTCCGACGAGGACGATGTCCCCGTCTACTCCACCCAGATCTCCGGTGCCACGGCCGACCCGGTCAAGGACTACCTGAAGCAGATCGGCAAGGTCCCGCTCCTCAACGCGGAGCAGGAGGTCGAGCTGGCCATGCGCATCGAGGCGGGCCTGTTCGCCGAAGAGAAGCTGTCCAAGATGACCGCGGCAGAGAAGTCCAGCCAGCTGGGCCTGGACCTGCAGTGGGTCGCCCGCGACGGCCAGCGCGCGAAGAGCCACCTGCTCGGCGCCAACCTCCGACTCGTGGTGTCGCTCGCCAAGCGCTACACCGGTCGTGGCATGCAGTTCCTGGACCTGATCCAGGAAGGCAACCTCGGCCTCATCCGTGCGGTGGAGAAGTTCGACTACACCAAGGGCTTCAAGTTCTCGACCTACGCCACGTGGTGGATCCGTCAGGCCATCACCCGCGCCATGGCCGACCAGGCTCGCACCATCCGCATCCCGGTGCACATGGTGGAGGTCATCAACAAGCTGGCCCGTGTACAGCGTCAGATGCTGCAGGACCTGGGTCGCGAGCCCACGCCCGAGGAGCTCTCGCGTGAGCTGGACATGACCCCCGAGAAGGTCATCGAGGTCCAGAAGTACGGCCGCGAGCCCATCTCGCTGCACACGCCCCTCGGTGAGGACGGCGACAGCGAGTTCGGTGACCTCATTGAGGACACCGACGCCGTCGTTCCCGCCGACGCGGTCGGATTCACGATGCTGCAGCGTCAGCTGGAGAGTCTGCTGGACTCGCTCAGCGAGCGTGAGGCGGGTGTGATCCGCATGCGCTTCGGCCTGGGCGACGGTCAGCCCAAGACCCTGGACCAGATCGGCGACACGTTCGGCGTCACGCGTGAGCGCATCCGCCAGATCGAGTCGAAGACGATGGCGAAGCTTCGCCACCCGAGCCGCTCCCAGTCGCTCCGGGACTACCTGGAGTGATGGGGAAGAGCATGGCAGAGGCGAACGAAGGCAAGAACCTCCTCATCGAAGTCGACGGCGAGAAGTTCCAGCGGCTCCCGATCAAGACGCATGTCGTCCTGCCGGGCGACGACCTGGATGCGTTCATCACGCAGTACGTCACCGAGGGCACCCTGGTGCCCGGCGACACGCTGTTCGTGACCGAGAAGATCGTCGCGATCACGCAGGGACGCTCGTACCTGGTGGAAGACATCACGCCGCGCAAGCTGGCGCACTTCCTCTCCAAGTACGTCACCCGCACCCCGTACGGGATCGGTCTCGGGATGCCCGAGACCATGGAGATGGCGCTGCGTGAGTGCGGCACTCCGAAGATCCTGTTCGCTGCGGCCGTCGCCGCCGTGACCAAGGCATTCGGGCGCAAGGGCGACTTCTACCGCATCGCTGGCGACAAGGCTCGGGCGATCGACGGACCCACCAGCGGCACCATCCCGCCCTACAACAAGGCCGTGGTGCTCGGACCGGAGCGCCCCGCCGAGGTCGCCGCGCACCTCAAGGCGCTGCTGAAGACCTCGGCTGACGTGGCCGTCGTCGACATCAATGACCTGGGTGGCAACATCCTGGGGTCCACGCTGTCGAAGGCGGGGGAGCAGCGGCTGGTCCGCATCCTCAAGGACAACCCCCTCGGGCAGGGCCACCAGTCCACGCCGCTCGGCGTGATCCGCAAGGCCTGACCCACAACGCGAAAGGGGCTCCGTCACTCGTGACGGAGCCCCTTTCGCGTTGTACGCGGGTTCAGATGCCGGTGGCAGCGCGGTAGCGTTCGCGGTGACCGGTGCGGATTCCGCTCACGCTCGGCTTGTTCTCGTAGACGCCGGCCGCCCAGTTGCCTTCGATGACGACAGGACCGTTCGGGGTGACGACGATGTCCCAGCCCACGTACGGGATGGACGGAATGACGCGGGCGATGCGGTCCACATACGCCACGACCTCGTCCCACATCGGCAGCTGGAAGTCGGCGATGCGCTTGTGGGTGTCCGGGTGCAGCTCATGGACGTTCTCGTGTGAGTCGTAGCCGGCGCTGCGGGCGTGCCCGCTGTCGTCGAGCATCGTGTAGAAGCCGCCGAACGACATCTGATCACTCACGGCGCCGCGCCCGAACTTCTGGGCGGCGGCGAGGATGTGGGTCCTGGTGCCGTCGAAGTACGCCGTGACGCGTGTGGTGTTCACGGTTCCCGGGCAGTATGCCGCGATGTCGTCGTGCTGAAGGATGACCTCCTCGATCAGCAGCTCGCCCCGACCGACGAGCTCGGCCGTGAACGTCTTCCAGTCCGATACCTCGGCGGCCTGGTAGCGGTGCACGCCGAGGCCGGCGGAGCCCTGCGGCGTCTTCGCGATGAAGGTGGGGTGGCGCTCAGCGAACGCCTGCAGTGCGTCGGCGTCCGATGCCGGGTTCTCGCCCAGCACAAGCCACTCACGACCGAGGTACGGGGCGAAGGCGCGATTGAACGCGATCTTGTCGTGGAAGGTGGCACGCCCCTCGGGCTTGTCGAGCAGCTGCGACATGCGGTTGGAGATCGGGTGCGTCATGTACGTGGCGCGCTCGGCGCGGCTCAGGATGGCGAAGTCGTAGTCGACGTAGTCCTGGAAGCCAACGTCGTGGCGAGCCGCGGACCACAGCATGTCCACCACCACGGCCGGGACCGCACGGTGGTGGTGCGCGGCGGTCTCCTTGGCGCGCGCGATCAGCGATCCGGTGTTGATGCGCAGTGCGCGATCAACCGCGTACTTGACGCGCACCGGGAGGGATGAGGCAGACGAGGCCATGGTGCTCCTTTGATTTCTCGCCTTCAGTTTACCGGCGGGCGCTGCGAGACCCTGAGCATGCGGGCTGGATGCACAGGGGCTGCGGAGCGGCGCCGACTAGGATCGACGGCGGTGTCCGCACGGCGGACGGACCACAGCGCCGCCCGTCGGTGGCCGGTCCCGAAGCGCATCCGAAAGGCTCCTATGCACGACTACGCCCCCCTCGAACGCACGGAAGGTCGTGTGCGATGACCGCCGCGCATGACCTCATCGGTCGCACTCACCCCACTCTTCGCGTGTCGCGTTCAGCCGTGACACGCAATCTCTCGGGTCATCCTCGGGAGGTCTACGCCGATGCGCGTCATGACGGCTGGGGACTCGGCGCGCAGCTCATCACGTCGGTGGCCCGCGAGCAGTCGCTGGCGGGCGTGGTGGGCGATGACGGGCCCGCGGCGTTCGCGGGCGAGGTTCCTCCCACGTTCGCGGTGGTCACGGCGGCAGTGGCCGCCGGAGCCCTGCCCCAGACCGTTCCCGCGGTCACCCTGAGCGGCGAGGTGCTCGGCGTGAAGGTGCTGCGAGCGGGTGAGAGCGTGTCCTACGGCTACACCTTCACCGCTCGTGAGGACACCCGCGTCGCGCTGGTGACCGGCGGCTACGCGCAGGGCATCGTGCGCTCGCTCGGCAACCGCCTCGCCGTCACGATGAACGGCGTTCGCCGACCCATCGTGGGTCGTGTGGCGATGGACGTCTGCGTCGTCGACATCGGAGCAGCGGAGACCGGCACCGGTGATGAGGTCGTGTTCCTCGGGGATCCGGATCGCGGCGAGCCGGCATGGGCGGAATGGATCGCCCTCACCGGGCTCGGGCTGGAGGAGCTGCTGCCGGCAATCGGCAACCGGACGCGTCGGGAGATCGTGGCATGAGTGCGGAGTTCGTCGTTGACCTGGCGGCCCTGTCCGCCAACATCCGTGCGGTGCGGGAACGCGTCGCACCGGCCGAGGCGATGCTCGTGGTGAAGGACGATGCCTACCGGCACGGCCTCGACGCCGTGGTTCCGCGCGCGATCGCCGAAGGCGTCACGTGGATCGGTGCGCTGGATGTGAGCACGGGCGTGGCCGTGCGCGCTCTGGCGCCGGAGGCCCGCGTGTTCGCGTGGATGCTGGCGGGTCGCGACGATGTGGCAGACGCGCTGTCGGCGCGGCTCGACATCGGCGTGGGCTCGGCTGCGCTGCTGGAGGATGTGGCAGCGGTCGCTCAGGCACGATCAGCGGCCGCCGACGTGCACCTGAAGATCGACACCGGACTGCACCGCAACGGCGTGCGGCTGGAGGAATGGTCCGCTTTCGTCGAACGGGCGGTGCAGCTGGAGGCGCTCGGCATCATTCGAGTGGTCGGCATCTGGTCGCACATCGGCGAGGCCTCGGATGCCGACGACGATGACTCGCGCGCGGTCTTCGACACCGCCGTGACTCAGGCCCGGGCGGCGGGACTTGCGCCGCAGAAGCTGCATCTGGCCGCGAGTGCTGCCGCTTTCGCACGCCCCGAGTTCCGCTACGACATGGTGCGCATCGGCGCGTTCCACTACGGCATTCGCTCCGCCGATGGTCCCTCCGAGGGCGAGTTGGGGCTTGCCGTGGTGGGTTCGCTCCAGGCCGCGGTGGAGAAGGTCGGCCGCAAGGACACGATCATCGGCACCGGGTACGTCAGCGGGCTGATGTCGACGGCTGCAGGCGCGCTCACCGCAGCGACGCCCGGGGGGCGTCTGCCTGTCACGGAGATCGCGGCGGATACGCTGCGAATTCCGCACTGGGACGGTGCCGCGGCGGGACAGATCGTCACGCTGTTCGGGGCGGAACCCGCCGATTCGGCCACCGACCTCGCCGAGCGCCTCGGCACGATCGGTGAGGAGGTCGTGCTGCGATTGGCGTCCGACGTGCCGCGCCGCTACGTGGGCTGACGCTTCGGGCACAGAAAAAGGGCTCCCGCTGCTGCGGGAGCCCTTTACTCGTGAGTCAGTTGGCCTCGTCGAGGCGGGCGGTCTCATCGTGCCAGGAGGTCGCGATCTCACGGAGCTTCGCCTCGTACTTGCGTCCGTGGTGGGCGCAGAAGAGAAGCTCGGAGCCGTTGACCTCGGCGGCGATATAGGCCTGAGCGCCGCACGAATCGCAGCGATCCATCGCGGTGAGCCGGAAGACCGTCGGCTCGGCGGGGGTGAGCGTGGTGTTCATCGCGGGTGCCTCCTTGATCGGGTGCGCGGCTGAAGACTGCTTTCAGTCAACCACGTGCAGCGCCGACCGGGCCCGTCCGGCCGCGTGTTTCGCTCAGCGCGTACGCCGCGTTCCGCGGGAATACGCGGGCGAGGCGCCGGTCCGCGCGCCTGGCGAGTGGTGTCGGTGGGTCGACTTACGATGGGGACTGTGACTGCCGAGTACTCCGCTCATCATCTCCAGGTGCTGGAAGGGCTTGAGGCTGTCCGCAAGCGCCCCGGCATGTACATCGGATCCAACGGCTCGCCGGGTCTCATGCACTGTCTGTGGGAGATCATCGACAACGCGGTGGACGAGGCGGTCGCGGGCAACGGCACCGACATCGACGTCATCCTGCGTGACGACGGAAGCGTCGAGGTGCAGGACCGCGGACGCGGCATCCCGGTGGACGTCGAGCCGCGTACCGGTCTCACGGGTGTGGAGGTCGTCTTCACGAAGCTGCATGCCGGCGGCAAGTTCGGTGGCGGGTCGTACGCGGCCTCAGGCGGTCTGCACGGCGTGGGAGCCTCGGTGGTCAACGCGCTGTCCGAGCGGCTCGACGTGGAAGTCGACCGCGACGGCAAGACCTATGCGATGTCCTTCCGCCGCGGAGAGCCGGGCAGGTTCGCGGACGCGGGCGAGCCTCGTCCCGACGCGCCCTTCACGCCGTTCGCCGATGGCAGCGAGCTGCGCGTGGTGGGCAAGGTGCGCAAGGGCGTCAACGGCACGCGCGTGCGCTACTGGGCGGACCGGCAGATCTTCACGAAGGACGCCGCCTTCCAGCTGGCCGACCTGGAGACACGTGCGCGACAGACGGCGTTCCTCGTCCCGGGCCTCGGTATCCGGATCACCGACAAGCGTGCCGAGGGTGGCAACGAGACGCTGCATCGCTACGAGGGCGGCATCTCGGAGTTCGTGGAGTACCTCGCCTCAGACGCCCCGATCACCGACACCTGGCGGCTGCAGGGATCGGGCACTTTCCACGAGACGGTCCCGGTGCTGCAGCCGGATGGTTCCATGCAGGCCACGGATGTCGAGCGTGAATGCGCGGTGGACGTCGCACTGCGGTGGGGCACGGGTTATGACACGACAGTGCGCTCGTTCGTGAACATCATCGCCACGCCCAAGGGCGGAACTCACCAGCAGGGCTTCGAGCAGGAGCTCCTCAAGGTCATTCGCGCTCAGGTTGCGGCCAATGCGCGGCGACTGAAGTCGGGCAGCGACAAGCCGGAGAAGGACGATGTGCTGGCCGGACTCACCGCCGTGCTCACTGTTACCGTTCCCGAGCCGCAGTTCGAGGGTCAGACCAAAGAGGTCCTGGGCACGCCCGCGGTGCGCCAGATCGTGTCGCGCGTGGTCGGCAAGGAGCTGGGGGAGCGGTTCTCGTCCACGAAGCGCGACGACAAGAACCAGGCTTCTCAGCTGCTCGACAAGGTGGTCTCCGAGATGAAGGCGCGCATCTCCGCGCGCGCTCACAAGGAGACCCAGCGACGCAAGAGCGCGCTCGAGTCGTCGTCGCTACCGGTGAAGCTCGTCGACTGCCGATCCAGCGACGTCTCCCAGTCGGAGATGTTCATCGTCGAGGGTGACTCGGCGCTCGGCACCGCGAAGCTCGCCCGTGATTCTGGGCACCAGGCGCTGCTGCCGATCCGCGGCAAGATCCTCAACGTCCAGAAGGCGTCCGTGTCCGACATGCTCGGCAACGCGGAGTGCGCGGCCATCATCCAGTCCATCGGCGCCGGTTCGGGCCGGACGTTCGATCTCACGCAGGCGCGCTACGGCAAGATCATTCTGATGAGCGACGCCGATGTCGACGGGGCGCACATCCGCACGCTGCTGCTCACGCTGTTCTTCCGCTACATGCGGCCTCTGGTCGAGGCGGGACGGGTCTACGCGGCCGTGCCGCCGTTGCACCGGGTGATCGTGATGAACCCCGGCTCCAAGCCCAACGAGACCATCTACACGTACTCGGAGGCGGAACTGCACGGGCTGCTCGCGAAGCTTACGAAGGTTGGCAAGCGTTGGCAGGAGCCGGTGCAGCGCTACAAGGGTCTCGGCGAAATGGACGCGGATCAGCTGGCGACCACCACGATGGACAAGCGAGGCCGACTGCTGCGGCGAGTGACGCTCGCCGATGCGGACGCGGCCAACGAGGTGTTCGAGCTGCTGATGGGCAACGATGTCGCCCCGCGTCGGGAGTTCATCATCGACTCGTCCGATCGCCTCTCGCGCGAGTCCATCGACGCCTGACGTTCAGCGAGAGCACTGCCGATACGGTGGAGGTGTGACCGACATGACCCGTCTGCAGGTGGATCTCGACGGCTGGCTCTGCCTCATCGACCCCTATGCGTTCGCGTCGTACATCAACGATGCCCCGACGCATGCGGATCAGCTGACCCGCTATGCCGCCGAACGCAGGGCCGAGCACGGCATCGTGATGCACCTGGGCGCGGAGGCCGCGCTCGATGTGCTCGCGCCCGCCGTGCCCCGCACCGATCAGCCGCTCCGCACCTTCACGCACACGGTCGTGGCCAGTCGAGGCGTGCTGGCCGTCCCCACGTTCAAGGAGCTCACCGGCGCTGCGGGCTTCTCCGGGCGGCGACTCGTGAGCGATGCGACGCCTCGCATCGGCCGGGCACCCGGCCGCTACCTCGTCACTGTCGCGCAGTATGCGCAGGAGCCGCGAATCACTCTTGCCATCGCCCCGGCACCGCGACCCGTAGCCGACCCGGCCATCGCCGCGAACGTCGTCCCCTGGCTCTAACTCCTGCCGCGGTGCGTGCAGCCGACAACCGAGAGGATCCGCCGGCCGCGCCACGTCTCAGGAGATCGCGGTTCCTACCCAGGCGATGACGGCCTCCAGCGGAACGCCGGATCCATCCCGCTTCGCACCGCCGGCGGGCAGCTGACGCACGGCGCCATCGGCGCCGATAGCACGAGGCTCCTCACCCACCCATGCCAGAGTGAGGCGGTCCTCGCCCTTCAGGAGCGCCTGGGCACGGACTCCGCCGGTCGCGCGTCCCTTGCCGGGGAACTCCGCGAAGTCACTGACTTTTGCTCTCCCGGTGTCGGTGCCGGCGAGCATCGTGTCGGAGCCGGACACCGTCACCACCTGCGCTTCGGTGCCCGCGGCTACGGCACCGAAGAAGATCACGGCAGCACCTGCACCGAGCTTGATGCCCGCCATGCCGCCCGCCGGTGCACCCTGCGGGCGCACATTCTCAGCGGGGAAGTGCAGCAGCTGCGTATCGCTGGAGACGAACACCAGTTCGACGTCGTCGGGAGCGGGAACCGCACCGACGACCATGTCCTTGGTCTTCAGCGAGATGATCTCCAGCTCCGGACGCACGGGCAGCGCGGACGGGACGACGCGCTTCACCACACCGTCACGTGTTCCGAGGGCCAGAGGGGTGTCGTCGTCGAAGCGGATGAGCGCGAGGATTCTCTCCGCCTTGTCGGTGATGCCGAGATAGTCCTTGAGCGCCACACCGGCCGCGAGCTGCACGGATGCCGGAGGCACCGACGGCAGGTCGACGGGGGAGAACCGCAGCACACGGCCGTGTGAGGTCACCGCCCCGATCTCGCTCCGGGTGGTGGTGTGCAGGCGCGCGAGCACCGCGTCGTGCTTGCTGCGCCGTGAAGGCGGGGTCAGCGGCGTCTCGCCGTCCCCATCCACGCGCACGGCGCGGCCCGACGCTGACAGCAGAAGAAGCGTCGGTGCGTCGGCGAACTGGAGGTCGGCGGCGGCCGCGGCTCGTGCCGTGCGCGCTTTCGGCGGAGCAGCGTTCAGCAGCAGCGTTCGACGGGGTGTGCCGTAGGCCTCCGCTGCCGCGTCCAGCTCGCTCGCCACCTGGCTGCGCAGGAGCACCGGGTCGCCCAGAAGGCGCTCCAGCTCCTCGATCTCGGCGCGCAGTTTGTCCCGCTCGGCCTCGAGCTCGATGCGGGAGAACTTTGTGAGGCGGCGCAGTCGGAGCTCGAGGATGTACTCGGCCTGGCGCTCGGACAGATCGAACACCTGCTGCAGCCGCGAACGGGCCGCATCCGAGTCGTCGGAGGTGCGGATGACCTGGATGACCTCGTCGATGTCGAGGATCGCGACGAGCAGACCCTCCACGAGGTGCAGGCGCTCGCGCCGGCGATCGAGGCGGTACTGGCTGCGTCGGGTGACCACCTCGATGCGGTGGTCGAGGTAGACCCGCAACAGCTCCTTGAGGCCCAGCGTCTGCGGCTGACCGTCCACCAGGGCGACGTTGTTGATCGAGAACGAATCCTCGAGCGGGGTGAAGCGGTAGAGGGCCTCCAACACGGCCGCCGGGTCGAAGCCGGTCTTGACCGTGATGACCATCCGGAGGCCGTGGTTGCGATCGGTGAAGTCGTGGACATCGCTGATGCCCTGCAACTTCTTGGCCGTGACCGCATCCTTGAGTTTCTCGATGACCCGCTCCGGACCCACCTGATAAGGCAGCTCGGTCACGATGATGCCGGTCTTGCGCGGACCGAGCGACTCGATCGAGATCTTCGCACGCACCTTGAACGCTCCGCGTCCGGTGGCGTAGGCGTCCTTGACTCCGTCCAGTCCCATCACGATGCCGCCCGAGGGGAAGTCGGGCCCCGGCACGAACTCCATGAGTTCTTCCGTGGTCGCGTCCGGGTTCTCCAACAGGTGGATGGCGGCCGCGACGACCTCGATGAGGTTGTGCGGCGCCATGTTGGTCGCCATGCCAACAGCGATACCGCTCGCGCCGTTGACCAGCAGGTTCGGGAACGCCGCTGGCAGCACGGCGGGCTGCTGGTACTGGCCGTCGTAGTTCGGGATGAAGTCGACGACGTTCTCGTCAAGGCTCTCCGTCATCGCCATCGCGGGAGGCGCCATCCGCGCCTCGGTGTATCGCGAGGCGGCGGGGCCGTCGTCCAGGGAGCCGAAGTTGCCGTGCCCGTCCACCAGGGGCACGCGCAGTGAGAACGGCTGAGCGAGCCGCACCAGCGCGTCGTAGATCGCCGAGTCGCCGTGGGGGTGCAGCTTGCCCATCACGTCACCGACGACGCGGGCACTCTTGACGTGTCCGCGGTCGGGACGCAGCCCCATCTCCGCCATCTGGTAGAGGATGCGTCGCTGCACCGGCTTCATGCCGTCGCGCGCATCCGGAAGGGCGCGGGAGTAGATCACCGAGTATGCGTACTCGAGGAAGGATCCCTGCATCTCCGCCGACACATCGACGTCTTCGATGCGCTCGACGACGGGCTCGATATCGGTCGGCTTGCGTGCCATGCGGTGTGGATCTCCGGAGACTCGGGTGGAGGGAAACGCCCTGACAGCAGGGGTACATCGGGTGAAATGTGCGAGACTTGGCCCCGATGTCCCTCATGCTACCTGCCGCGCCCGCGCACGCTCGGAGCATCACCGGGGTGGCGTCGGATGTCCTGGATTCGCTGGGGAGCGAGGGGCGTTTCGGTACCGCACGCTCCGGGGTGCTCTGTGTCGTCGACGGTCTCGGTGCGCTGCAACTGCGCGCCCACACCGGTCATGCCCGTCGCCTGGGATCTCTCATGCGTCGTCGGGATGTGGCGCGATCAGTCTTCCCGTCCACAACGGCCGCCGCGCTGACCTCGCTGCTCACCGGCACCGACCCGGGTCAGCATGGCCTCGTCGGCTACAAGGTTCTTGATCCCGACGCGGACATCCTCGTGAACCAGCTCAGCGGCTGGGAGCGCGAGGGCGTGGATCCGCGCACCTGGCAGCGCAGCGAGACGGTGTTCGAGCGCGCTGCGTCCGAGGGACGTCCCTCGTTCGCGGTCGGGCCGGGGGAGTACGCCGATTCCGGTTTCACGCGCGCCATCCTCCGCGGCAGCGAGTACGTGCCGGTGGACAACATCTCCAACCGCGTCTCGGTCGCCGTGCGCCTCGCCGCGCAGCACGACGGCGCGCTGGTCTACTGCTACCTTCCGGAAGTCGACAAGGCCGGACACAAATTCGGCGTCGCGTCTGCGCAGTGGCGCGCGGCGTTGGAAGACGTGGACGGTGCCTTCATGGTTCCCATTCCCGACGACATCGGTCTGGTCATGACGGCCGATCACGGAATGATCGACGTGCCCCGCTTCCGTCACGTCCTGCTGGGTGAGGACGACCCGCGCTGGGAGGGCGTGGCGCATGTCGGCGGCGAGCCGCGCATGCTGCACGTGTACACGGAGAAGCACGCTGATTCGCTGGAAGTCCACGCCCGCTGGGCGGCGGACGCGCAGAACACCGCGGACGTGCTCACCCGAGATGAGGCGGTCGCGCTGGGCCTGTTCGGTGAGGTCCACCCAGACGTCGCGCTGCGCATCGGCGATCTGCTCGTCGTGAGCCGCGGCATCTGGGCGTACTACGACGATCGGGGCACCGACACGCGCCCGCAGAAGATGATCGGACAGCACGGCGGAATCACGCCGGAGGAGACGATCGTCCCCCTCATCCGCGCGGGGGCCTTCGCGGCCTGACGCCGGGCTCAGTCCTCGGTGCGTGCGCCGAAGACGATCTCGTCCCAGCTCGGCATCGAGGGACGTCCACGTCGGCTCTTGCCACTGTCGCGCTCGGCCGCGGCCTGCTTCTCCGCCACGATCTCGGCGTCATCGCCCACCTCGGCGGCCGGCGACGGGGTCGCCGGCGCACCATCGATCCGCGCGAGCGGAGCCGGTGCCGTCACGAGTCCGGGCGCGGCCTCGTCTTCCAGCGCGGGAGCCGGCTCTCGCTGCCCGCGGCGGCGTCGCAGCGCCTCCAGCAGGTCGGCGGTGTCGGGGTGAGTCGGGCGATCCGGCTCAGGCGCGCGGTTCATGGCGGCGTCGGCCGCGGTGCTTGGACGCTGAGGGGTCTCCGCGTTCGTCTCCGCCTCCGCCTCCGTCGGTGCGGGATCCGGCAGGCGGCGGGGACCGAAGGCACCGCTGTCGAAGCGAGACTCGTCCTTCCACGGCGTCGTCGTGGCCGCGGGAGCGGTATCCAGCGCGCGCAGGCGGGGGATGAGTCCCTCGGGAAGTGACCCCTGGCGGGAGAGTTGCGTGGCGGCGGAGTTCTGCGGAGACAGGGTGCTGCGGCGCGGGTCGAAACCCCAGCGCGCGTCGTGCTCGACCTCTGCCGAGACGAACTCCAGCTTGACGATCCAGCCGTCCTCGCCCTTCCAGCTGGTCCAGCGTTCTCCGGAGGCCTCTGCCTCGGCGAGCTTGGCTCGGATGGCCATGCCGAAGCTCAGCGTTCCGTCCGGCTCCACCTCGCTGCCCACCAGAACGGGAACGGCGAGCGCCTGACTCACGATGTGCTCGCGCTCGGCCAGCACCGGACCCTCGTATCGCTGCACGGCTTCGACAGTGGTGCCGAGGAGCTCGGCCACGTCGGGGGCGGACATCCCGGCGCGGATGTGCGTCTGGATGTCGCGCGGGCTCGCGTGCGGAGCCGCCGGCGCAGATTCACGACGCGCGGCCTTCTTCAGCTCGGTTCGCAGGACGTCGTCGATGACGAGCGCATAACGGTCGCCGGCCTCGGTGACCAGGACGAGTTGTTCGCCCTCGGTGCCGATGATGGTGAGCTGTTCCATTCGCCACGCCTCTTCCGCTGTGTGGGTTCGTTTCATGCTCCCACGCGCACCGGCGGAGGCCGGGAATACCGTGGGCGTGCCGCGAGTTTGATCGGCTGCGAGGGATGCATGGCGAACCTGGGAAAACACCCATTTGCGAAACTTCGCACGGTCATGCAAACTATCGCCGCCTGTTCACACAGGTGACCCCCACATTTACGGAAGAAGAGATATACCCGTCATGGCCACCGATTACGACGCACCCCGCAAGAACGAGGACGAAAGCGAGTCGATCGAGGCCCTCAAGGAACGCGTGCCCGACAAGGCGTCCGGGTCGATCGATTCCGAGGATGCAGACAACCCCTCAGGGTTCGAGCTCCCCGGTGCCGACCTCTCCGACCTCGAACTCGATGTCGTTGTGCTTCCCCCCCAGGAGGATGAGTTCACCTGCGTGAGCTGCTTCCTGGTGAAGCACCGTTCCCAGCTGGACCACGAGACCGCTTCCGGTCCTATCTGTCGGGAGTGTGCTGCGTAACCTGCGCAGCGACGATCGCCGCAGCCAGGCGATCCGGTGTCCGCGAGGACACCACCCAGACCGGCGTCGGGTCGGCGGGATCGATCACGGGAACCGTGACGATGCCGTCGATCCCGCCCCGGATCAGATGCCAAGCCCGCGCATCGAGGCCCTGACCTCGAGCAGCGCGGGCTTCGTCGTTCACGGCGTGTGCTGGAGTTCCCAGCAAGTCCACGGGAATGTGAGCGCGACCGGCGCGCAGCTCGCCGCCGGAGATCTCAATGCGCGGCGACAGCGCGATCAGAGCGCAGATGATGGCGAAGCCGACCACCGCTCCGATGGCCAGCGCCATTGTCGGTTCGACGCGCACGAACACCAGCGCCACCATGGGCGCCACCACCGCTGCGGACAGCAGGATCCAGAGGGAGGGCGTAAGACGCTCGCGGTACGTGGGGGTGGAGGTCATTCTTCGCCCTGCATTCTGCATTACCCTCGTGGGGTGACCGATTCCGTTGACGTCCTCATTGTCGCATCCGAGCCTCCGAGCTACGCCCACCCCGGTGACGCCGGCGCAGACCTGCGCTCCGCGGTGGCTCTGCGACTGGAGCCGGGCGAGCGAGCACTCGTGCCCACCGGCGTCTCGATCGCTCTCCCGGACGGCTATGCGGCCTTCGTGGTGCCCCGCAGCGGCCTCGCCGCCAAGCACGGCATCACGATCGTCAACTCGCCCGGGACCGTCGATGCGGGCTACCGTGGCGAGATCAGGGTCTCCCTGCTGAACACCGATCGCGAAGCCGCCTATGACGTGGCCGTCGGCGACCGGATCGCTCAGCTCATCGTCATGCCGGTGACCCGTGCCGTCTTCATCCCCGTGGCGGAGCTTGCCGACTCCGCGCGAGGAGAGAGCGGGTTCGGATCGACCGGCTACGGCACACAGACAGGAGTGAACGCATGAGCGACGAGACGCCCACGCCCGCCGAGAAGTCGGCACCCGATGACCGCGCCAGCAGCGGACCGTTCGACGAGTCCGAGGCGAACCCGGTCCGTCCGTACATCGACCTGGGCGGTATCAAGGTGCTGCCCCGCGAGGGCCTGAACCTGCGCCTGGAGGTCGAGGAGCAGAGCAAGCGAATCGTCGCGGTCGGACTGGACTACGCCGATTCGTCGCTGCAGGTGCAGCCGTTCGCGGCTCCCCGCACCACCGGTCTCTGGGAGGAGACGCGCGCGCAGATCAGCGAGCAGGTGCGCCAGCAGGGCGGTCGTGTCGAGGAGCGTGAGGGGCCGCTGGGTCCCGAACTCCTCGCCGAGGTGCCGGTCGTGGCGGGCAGCGCCGCCGAGATGCGACTGGCCCGCTTCGTCGGCGTCGATGGCCCGCGCTGGTTCCTGCGCGGTGTGATCGGTGGCGCGGCCACGAACGACACCGCAGCAGCCGAGCAGGTTGAAGACCTGTTCCGCTCGATCGTCGTGGTTCGCGGTGGCTCGCCGATGCCGCCGCGCGATCTGATCCCGCTGAAGATGCCGGCCGCGCCGGGAGCGGCGTGACCGACGAGCGGGCGAGCAGTCCCGACGCCGAGGGCACCGCGCTCACCCCGCCGGAGCCGTCCGCCTCCGAGATGCTCAGTGCCGCCCTCGGCAATGCGGCTCGCAAAGCCGGCATGGATCCCTCGCGGCAGGCGTCCACCGGACACGTCGTCTGGGCTGCGATGGGCGGCTGGCGTGGCATCGCGGAGTCGGTGCTGCCGAGTCTGGCCTTCATCCTCGCGTTCACGCTGTGGACCGGCGAGAGCATGCAGAAGCTCATTCCGGCGCTCATCATCTCCGTCGGCCTCGCGGTGGTGTTCACCGCGCTGCGCCTGATCGCCCGCTCGACCCCGACGGCAGCGATCGGTGGGCTGATGGCGGCAGTGGTCGCCGCCGCCCTCGCCCTGTTCACGGGCAACGCATCGAACAACTTCGTGCCCGGCCTCATCACGAATGCCGCCTACGGGGTGGCGCTGCTGGTGTCCGCGCTGATCGGTTGGTCGCTGATCGGCCTGGCCGCCGGATACCTGATGGGGGAGGGCACCGCCTGGCGACAGTCCAAGCGCAAGCGCCGGGTGTACTTCTGGCTTGCGATCGCGTGGGCCGCGCTGTTCTTCCTCCGTCTGGCCGTGCAGTTCCCGGTCTATTTGACCTCGCTGCAGCCGGGAAACGAGTCGAGCGCTGTGGCGCTTCTCGGCACCCTCAAGCTGGTCATGGGGCTGCCGCTGTTCGCGCCGCTCGTGGCCGTGACCTGGCTCACCGTGCGCGCGCTGTACCGCCGCACTGACGCTGCGATGGCCGCTGATTCGGGCATGACGGCTCCCGCGGGCGACTGATTCTCCACCGACGCGCGGCGGCGGGTGCGGCGGCGTCGTCACACCCGCCGCCGCGTTGTGGTGTGCCGACGAACCGGGCCAGGGCATCGTGGTAGATTTATCTTGACGTCAAGATAAATTCCCTGCTGTTGCGAGCGGCGTTCGCGGCGCACACTGGTTAGGCGGGCCTTGCTAGCCCTGATCGGTTCGGCGCTCCAAGATGGAACGCAGCGGTGACGAAAGACGCTAAGGAGAGAACCTCGTGTCAACGGTGAACAGCTTCGGTGCACAGAGCACCCTGACAGTCGGCAGCACCGACTATGAGATCTTCCGCGTGGACCAGGTTCCCGGCTACGAGAAGCTCCCGTTCAGCCTGAAGGTGCTGCTGGAGAATCTCCTTCGCACCGAAGACGGCGCGAACGTGACCAAGGAGCAGATCCAGGCGCTCGGCTCGTGGAATCCGAATGCCGAGCCCGACACGGAGATCCAGTTCACGCCGGCGCGCGTGGTCATGCAGGACTTCACTGGCGTGCCCTGCATCGTCGACCTCGCCACCATGCGTGAGGCCGTCACCGCCCTCGGCGGCGACCCGAGCAAGATCAACCCGCTCTCGCCCGCCGAGATGGTCATCGACCACTCCGTGATCGCCGACCTCTTCGGCCGTCCGGACGCTATTGAGCGCAACGTCGAGATCGAGTACGAGCGCAACGGCGAGCGCTACCAGTTCCTGCGTTGGGGCCAGACCGCCTTCGACGACTTCAAGGTGGTCCCCCCGGGAACCGGAATCGTCCACCAGGTCAACATCGAGCACCTGGCAAAGGTCATCTACGACCGCAACGTCAACGGCGTGCTGCGCGCCTACCCCGACACGTGTGTCGGCACCGACTCGCACACCACGATGGTCAACGGCCTCGGTGTGCTGGGCTGGGGCGTGGGCGGCATCGAGGCCGAGGCTGCCATGCTCGGCCAGCCGGTGTCGATGCTCATCCCGCGCGTCGTCGGCTTCAAGCTCACGGGCGAGATCCCAGCGGGCGTGACCGCCACCGACGTGGTTCTCACGATCACCGACATGCTGCGCAAGCACGGCGTGGTCGGCAAGTTCGTCGAGTTCTACGGCGAGGGCGTCGGCTCCGTGCCGCTGGCGAACCGCGCGACCATCGGAAACATGTCGCCGGAGTTCGGTTCGACCGCTGCCATGTTCCCGATCGACGACGTGACGCTGGACTACCTGCGACTCACCGGTCGCGACGAGCACGCTGTGGCCCTGGTCGAGGCGTACGCCAAGGAGCAGAAGCTCTGGCACGACGCCGCCACCGAGCCGTCGTACTCGGAGTACATGGAGCTCGACCTGTCGACCGTCGTTCCCTCGATCGCCGGCCCGAAGCGTCCGCAGGACCGCATCCTGCTCTCCGAGGCCAAGACGCAGTTCGAGCAGGACATCCTGAACTACGCCGACGCCACCACCCCGGTTGACGTGGCGGATGCCGGGTCGTTCCCCGCATCCGACGCTGGCTCGGTTCCGGGCGAAGAGGTGGAGATCGAGGCGGCCGTGACAGCGCCGAAGGTGCTCGCATCCTCCGCTGCGCCGCAGGCGTCCAACCCGGTCGAGGTGACCACCCCCGAGGGGCAGAAGTACATCCTCGACAACGGCGCCGTCACCCTCGCCGCCATCACCTCGTGCACCAACACGTCCAACCCCTCGGTCATGATCGCGGCGGGTCTGCTGGCACGCAAGGCACGCGAGAAGGGCCTGAAGCAGAAGCCGTGGGTCAAGACCACGCTCGGCCCGGGCTCGAAGGTCGTCACGGACTACTACGAGAAGTCCGGTCTGGACAAGGACCTCGAGGGTCTCGGGTTCTACACCGTCGGCTATGGCTGCACCATCTGC
Organism: Microbacterium sp. ZW T5_56; assembly: GCF_044987425.1. NCBI lineage: Bacteria > Bacillati > Actinomycetota > Actinomycetes > Micrococcales > Microbacteriaceae > Microbacterium > Microbacterium sp. ZW T5_56. The sequence goes on from NZ_JBJDRI010000036.1 coordinate 22,165, forward strand.
ATCGGCAACTCCGGTCCGCTCATCCCCGAGGTGTCCGGCGCCATCAACGACCACGACCTCGCGGTCACGGCTGTGCTCTCCGGCAACCGCAACTTCGAGGGTCGCATCAGCCCCGACGTGAAGATGAACTACCTGGCTTCGCCGCCGCTGGTGGTCGCTTACGCCCTCGCCGGTTCGATGCACTTCGACTTCGACAACGACGCGCTCGGCATCGATGGCGACGGCAATGACGTGTTCCTGAAGGACATCTGGCCCGCCCCGGAGGAGGTCCAGGAGATCATCGACACCTCGATCTCGCGCGAGCAGTTCATCACCCAGTACGCCACGGTGTTCGACGGTGACGAGCGCTGGAAGAGCCTGCCCACCCCGACCGGTCCGGTCTTCGAGTGGGACGCCGACTCCACCTACGTCCGCAAGGCTCCGTACTTCGACGGCATGACGATGCAGCTGACCCCGGTCACCAACATCACCGGTGCGCGCGTCATGGCGACGCTGGGCGACTCGGTCACCACCGACCACATCAGCCCGGCCGGAAACATCAAGGCGGGCACCCCCGCCGCGCAGTACCTCACCGAGCACGGTGTGGCCCAGAAGGACTTCAACTCGTACGGCTCGCGCCGTGGTAACCACGAGGTGATGATCCGCGGCACGTTCGCGAACATCCGTCTGAAGAACCAGCTGGTGCGCGCGGTCAACGACGGCGCCGAGGTCGAGGGTGGCTTCACCCGCGACTTCACGCAGCCCGGAGGTCCGCAGTCCTACATCTACGACGCGTCGCAGAACTACCAGGCGCAGGGCACCCCGCTCGTCGTCTTCGGTGGCAAGGAGTACGGTTCCGGCTCGTCCCGTGACTGGGCGGCCAAGGGCACCAGCCTGCTGGGCGTCAAGGCCGTCATCACCGAGAGCTTCGAGCGCATCCACCGCTCGAACCTGATCGGCATGGGAGTCGTTCCGCTGCAGTTCCCCGCCGGCGAGAGCTGGGCATCGCTCGGCCTCGACGGCACCGAGATCGTCTCGATCGAGGGCCTGGAAGCGCTGAACGAGGGCGTCACGCCGAAGACGGTGAGGGTCACCGCTTCCCCGAGCGAGTTCTCGCCCGAGGGCAAGCAGGAGATCGTGTTCGACGCCGTGGTTCGCATCGACACCCCCGGTGAGGCTGACTACTACCGCAACGGCGGCATCCTGCAGTACGTGCTGCGTTCGCTGGTCTGATCCAGATCGCTGCGACATCCCGTCAGGCTTCGGCCTGGCGGGATGTCTGCGTTATCGGGCCCTTCGCGGCGGACAGCCTCGCTCGGTGGCGATGAAAGAATCGAGATATGGCATCCGCGCAGCACGTTCTCGATCACCTTGTTCGGCTCGCGGAGCACGAGCAGTTCGGCGCACACGGCATTCAGGTCCGCGTGGGGGACGACACGGCGAGGTTCCTCTGGGACGAAGACGTGCGGCGCGACGTTCACTCCGTCGCGAAAGGGATCTGCGTGCTCGCCGCGGGTATCGCGGTTGACGACGGCGTGTTCGATCTGGACGCACCGGTCGCGCAGTACTTCTCGGACCTGGTCATCGCGCCGGAGACCCGCGATGTCACCGTGCGAAACCTTCTCGGCATGGTCAGTGGTGTCGACTTCCCCTGGTCGCCGACGCTGCTGACCGACTGGCCCGATCTGGCCGCGGAGTTCCTCTCCCGCCCCTCTCGGGGTCGCGTGTTCCAGTATTCGAACGCCAGCACCTACACCGCGATGCGCGCCCTCGGCTCCGTGGTGGGCGATGTCGGCTCCTGGCTGGAGGACCGGCTCTTCACCCCGCTGGGTATCGCGACACCGACCTGGCAGCGGTGCCCGAATGGTTTCATCGAGGCCGGTGGTGGTCTCGAGCTGACCCTGGACGAGCTCGCCGTCGTCGGCCAGCTGATCCGCGACGGCGGGCGCTACAACGGGGAACAGCTCGTCTCGCCTGAGCTGGTGCGCACGCTGCACACGGATTGGTCGGAGCATGATGCAGAGCCCTCCTACCGCCGCTACGCGCTCGGGGGATGGGATGGTCCCGGCTCCGCCTGGCGTCTGCACGGCGCGTACGGTCAGCTGCTGATCTTCCACGGCGACGCTGTCGTCACGATCACCGCACACGATCATGAGGGTGCCGATCCGTTCGCCGAGCAGGTCGTCGCGCTGCTGGAGCGTCGATGAGCTCACCGCGCGGCTCCTGGGCGCGGGAACCGGACACCGTGGTTCTGAGCGCGGGGCAGGCGCCGACTGCTGTTCCGGAGCCGTTCGCCATCGTCGCCGAGAGCGCGTACATTCCGGTGCCGCTGGAGTTCGAGCCGCACTCTCACCCACTTCACGAGCTGGTGTGGGTGCGCGGCGGCACGATGACCGTACGCCTCGACGACCAGCTGATGACGGTCCCCGACGGGCACGGCCTGTGGATCCCCGCCGGGGTCGTGCACTCCGGACGCATGACCGCACGCGCATCGCTCTTTGACGCGCTGTTCGATCCGAACCGCTCACGGGTGAACTTCGCTGATCCGGTCGCCGTGGACATCACTCCGGTGCTTGCCGCGCTCCTCACCCACCTGGAACGCACCGACCTCAGCGTCGATGCGCGTGTCCGTGCCGAGGCCGTGGTGTTCGACGTGCTGCTGCCCGCCGAACGGCAGCTGGCGCTGCGTGTCCCGGATGCTCCGCGCATCGGCATCATCGTGCAGGCGCTGACGACGGACCCCACGAACGATCTCAGCCTTGCCGCATGGGCCGAATGTGCCGGTGTCTCCGAGCGGACGATCGCACGGCTGTTCCGTGCGCACACCGGCCTGTCCTTCTTGCAGTGGCGCCAGTCGCTCCGCGTCCACCACGCGCTGACCCTGCTGGGCGAGGGACTCCCGGTCCACGAGATCTCGGATCTGCTCGGGTACTCCCAGCCGAGCGCCTTCATCGCCGCGTTCAAGCGTGTGATGGGGGTCACCCCCGGCGCGTATGCCGGCGGTGATGTCTGAATCGCTACATTCCTTGTCGCGAACGCTCGATTGCAGACAGATGTCTTGCTCCGTAACATCGTTAAGGCAAGGCAACCCTAACTAGCGACATCGATGCACGTGAGCGTGGTCGATGCGGTGCCTGACTCTCATCCACCGCAGGAGCCCCCGTGATCAATGTCGTGCCCGCCGCTGAGGCCGCTCTCCGTGGCAGCGGACTGACGCTCGGCTTCGGTGAGGGCACCGTGGTCGACGGCGTCTCGATCGCATTGCAGCCGGGACGAGTCACAGCTCTGGTGGGTCCGAACGGCTCGGGCAAATCGACCCTGCTGCGCTCGCTGGCACGCCTGCACCCGGTCGCCACCGGAGAGATCACCGTGCGAGCCGACGGCGAGGACGTTCCCGTCCGATCCCTGTCGGCTCGGGACTTCGCCCGGCAGGTGACCCTGTTCGCGCAGTCTCGGACGGCGCCTCTCGGATTGAGCATCCGGGAAGTGGTGGCGTTCGGCCGCCACCCGTACCGTCGCCGTTTCGGTGGTCTCACCCCGGAGGATCGCTCCGCGATCGACGACGCGATGGCGGCGACCGGACTGGCCGACATGGCCGAGCGTGCCGCGGGGGAGCTCTCCGGCGGTGAGCTGCAGCGGGTGTGGCTGGCCTGCTGCCTGGCACAGCAGACCGGTGTGGTGCTCCTGGACGAGCCCACCAATCACCTGGACCTGCGCTACCAGGTGGAGACGCTCGATCTGATTCGGGGCCTCGCCGACGAGCACGGCACGGCTGTCGGCGTCGTCCTGCACGATCTCGATCACGCCGCACGCGTCGCCGACGACCTGCTGCTGATGCAGGGTGGGCGCATTCTCGCCGTAGGCGCACCGATGGACGTTCTCACCGCGGAGAACATCCGTCGCGCCTACGACATCGACGTCGACGTCGCGCTCGATCCCCGTTCCGGACGACTGCGGATCGACCCGATCGGCCGCCGCGCTCCGCGTACTGCGTCCGCCTCCCTTTCCCCGTCCCCGAACCCGTCCTGAGAGGACAGCACATGATTCGCCCCCGTCGCCTGGCAGCCCTTGCCGCCACCGGCCTTGTCGCGCTCACGCTCACGGCGTGCGGCACCACGCAGGTGGAAGCCGCCACAGACGTCTCCGACACCGCCGCCATCTCGGACAGCTGTGCCGCCGACACCACGACCACCGCGACCGGCCCGGTCTCGCTCACGGACAGCCAGGGCCGCACTGTCGAGCTCGACAAGCCGGCGGAGCGTGTCGTCGTGCTCGAGTGGCAGCAGACCGAGGACCTGCTGACGCTCTGCGTCGCCCCGGTGGGGGCCGCCTCGATCACCGACTACGCCACCTATGTCAGCGCCGAAAAGCTGCCCGCGTCAACAGTCGACGTCGGCGAGCGTGGCGAGCCCGATCTGGATGCCATCTACGCCACCGAACCCGACCTGATCATCCTGGAGGCGAACAGCCCCGATGATGAGCTGCTGGCGAAGCTGAGTGCCGGTGACGTCCCCGTCCTCGCGACGATCGGCACGGACACCAGCGGTCAGATCGAGAACATGAAGAACGTGTTCTCCCTCATCGCGGAGGCAACCGGACGCACGGAACGCGCCGATGAGGTGCTGGCCGAGTTCGACGCCCGTCTGGCCGAAGCCAAGGAGGAGGTCGCGGACGCGAAGCTGAAGACCACCGACTTCGTGTTCTTCGACGGCTGGATCGAGTCCGGCAACGTGGTCATCCGTCCCTACGCCCAGGGTGCGCTGTTCACCGAGCTCGGTGAGCAGCTGGGCCTCACGGGCGCGTGGACGAACGACGTCAACAGCTCCTTCGGCAGCGGCGGGGTCGACCCCGCCTATGGGCTCGCGCAGACGGACATCGAGGGCCTGACGGGCGTCGGCGAGGCGAACCTGATCTTCGCCAACGACGGGACGGCGGAGAGCTATGTGAACGAGCTGGAGAAGAGCCCGATCTGGAATGCTCTTCCCGCGGTTGTCGACGGACGCGCGTTCGAGTTCCCTCCGGGCGTCTGGGGTGCGGGCGGTCCGCGCTCGAACATGCAGGCAATCGACGCCTTCGTCGATGTGATCACCGGCAAGTGACCCTGAGTCATCCGGCGACCGGTCGGCCTTCGCACTCGCGGGGGCCGACCGGTCGTGTCGTCACGGAGGGACGTAGCGCCATCGTCGGCGGCGTTCTGACGCTGTTGGCGCTCATCGTCGCCGTGGGAGCCGTCGGGCTGTGGCACCTGACGCAGGGGACGAGTGGCATCGGCGCGCCCGAGCTGCTGCGCGCGCTGGGGGGTGAACAGCTGACCGTTGGCGGCGTCTCCGTGAACGACGTGTTCATCGGCTCCCGTCTGCCGCGCCTCTGCGCCGGCGTCGCGGTGGGCATCGCCCTCGGGGTGGCCGGAGCTCTGCTGCAGTCGGTCACGCGAAACGCCCTGGCGTCGCCGGACACTCTCGCCGTCACGGCGGGCGCGTACTTCGCCCTCGCGGTCGTTGCGGCGTTCGGCATCTCGGTACCGCTGTGGGCATCGTCCAGCGTCGCTTTCGTGGGCGGGATCCTCGCGGCGGCCGTGGTGCTCGGGCTCACCGGGCGCGCCGCCGGGACAGCAAGCACGCGATTGATTCTGTCCGGATCTGCGATCTCGATGGCGCTGGGGGCCGCCACCTCGATGCTCCTGATCCTCTTCAAGGAGAACACCACCGGCCTCTTCGCGTGGGGCAGCGGCTCGCTCTCTCAGCTGAACATCGATGCCTCGGCGCGGGCGACCCCCGTGATCGCGGTAGCCATCGTGGCGGCACTCCTTCTCTCGCGTCGTCTGGATGTTCTGGGGCTCGGCGATGACGCGGCCATGTCGCTGGGCGTCGCCGTGCGCTCGACGCGCGCCCTCTCGATTCTGTGCGCCGTGCTGCTCACCAGCATCTCGGTCACACTGGCCGGTCCGATCGGTTTCGTCGGGCTCGGCGCTCCAGTACTCGCGCGGCTGATCGCCCAGCGCGTGCCAGCGCTGCGCCGGCACCTGTTCCTCGTCCCCGCCTCCGGACTCATCGGCGCACTCCTGATTCTGCTCGCCGATGCCGTGCTGCGTGCGCTGCTCACCCCGGCCGGCGCGACGGTCATTCCGACGGGCATCCCGACGGCGCTCGTCGGGGGCATTGTCATCGTCATTCTCGCGATGCGGCTGCGCGACGCGGGAACCGCACGCCTCGCCGGCAGTGCGCCGTCGCGGATCCGAACGCGGCGGCGCTTCGTCCTCGTGCTGACGGCTTCGGTGGTGCTGCTCCTCGTCGCCAGCGTGATCGGACTCCTCGCGGGCAGCATGTGGCTCCAGCTCGGCGATCTGCGACTCTGGCTCACCGCGTCGGCCCCTGACTTGATCAGTCGGGCCCTCGACGAGCGCGTCGGTCGGGTGTGCGCGGCGCTGCTCGGCGGCGCGGCTCTCGCCCTTGCAGGGGCGATCGTCCAGGGAACCGTGCGCAACCCGCTCGCGGAACCCGGACTGCTCGGCATCACCGCGGGTGCGGGCGTGGGCGCCGTATTCGTGGTCACCACGGGGTTCGCGGGCGGCGGTCGGGCAGCCCTCGTAATCATGGCGGTGCTCGCCGGTCTCCTCACCTTCGCGCTCATCGCGCTGCTCGCGTGGCGCGGTGGACTGCTTCCTGATCGATTCGTGCTGGTCGGAATCGGGATGGGCTACGCGCTCACGGCGGTTACCACCTTCCTCCTGCTGAGCACGGATCCGTGGCAGACCCCGCGGATCCTGACCTGGCTCTCGGGAACCACCTACGGACGCTCCCTCGGCGATGTGCTCCCGGTCGCGATCGTGCTGGCGATATCGATTCCGATGCTGATCGCGGTGCGACGTCAGCTGGATCTCATCGCCGTCGACGAGGACACGCCGCGCATTCTCGGCATTCGTCTGGAGCGGACACGGCTCGTCGTGCTCGCCCTGGCCGCCGTCCTCGCCGCCGTCGCGGTGGTCGCCGTTGGCACGGTCGGATTCGTCGGCCTGGTCGCCCCGCACCTGACCCGCGCTCTGGTGGGTGCGCGACACTCGCGTGTCCTTCCCGTCGCGATGATCCTCGGTGCGGTCCTCGTCCTCGTCGCCGACACGCTGGGACGCACCCTCATCGCACCGTCACAGCTGCCGGCGGGGCTGATGGTGGCACTGGTCGGAGCGCCATACTTCGTCTGGCTGCTGCGCGGCTCCCGGCAGCAGTGACCGGGAGGGGCATCGACGGGCACCGGACCGTCCCGGGGCAGTGCGAAAGCGAACGCGCGCGTTCCCAGATGCGCGTGAGCCCACCCGTTTAGACTGAGACGATGCACGGGACGCTTCCTGCGTCCCGAGAAGGAGTGAAGCATGGCGATCCTGCCCTCCATCTCCGGACCGCGTGATCTGGACCGGCTGAGCTCACGGGAGCTTGCCCAACTCGCGTCCGAGATCCGGGAATTCCTGGTGCAGAACGTCGCCCGCACGGGCGGACATCTGGGGCCAAACCTCGGGGTGGTCGAGCTCACGATCGCCGTGCACCGCGTGTTCGATTCGCCGCAGGACCCGATCATCTTCGACACCGGTCACCAGTCGTACGTGCACAAGCTGCTCACCGGACGTCAGGACTTCTCCGAGCTGCGCGCGCGCGGCGGCATCGCCGGCTACCCGCAGCGCTCCGAGAGTGAGCACGATGTGGTGGAGTCCTCACACGCATCGAGCTCGCTGAGCTGGGCCGACGGGATCTCCCGTGCCTTCACTCGCACGGGCCGCGCAGACCGGCACGTCGTCGCCATGGTGGGCGATGGAGCGCTCACCGGTGGCATGACGTGGGAGGCGCTGAACAACATCTCTGACGACAACGACCGCAACCTGGTCATCATCGTCAACGACAACGGCCGCTCCTACGCCCCGACCATTGGCGGAATGTCGCGCTACCTGAACCGGGTGCGAACCGCGGCCGCTTACAAGGACCTGCACCGCAAGTCCGATCGCTTCTTCCGAGCGTTCGGGCCCGTCGGTCGTGCCGTCTTCCGCGGCGTGCGCGGCGGCACGCACGGCTTCCTCTCCCGCTTCACGAACAACGTGGCCCTGTACTCGAACCTCGACATCAAATACCTCGGTCCCGTCGACGGCCACGACCTGCCGATGCTGATGGAGACCCTGGAGCAGGCGAAGTCGTTCGGCGCGCCGGTCATCGTCCACGTCATCACGGAGAAGGGCCGCGGCTACGCACCGGCCCGTAATGACGAGGCGGACCAGTTCCACGCCGTCAACCCGATCGACCCGCGCACCGGGGAGGCACTCAAGCAGGCGCGCACCGGATGGACGGACGTGTTCTCCGAGGAACTCGTCACCGTCGGGCAGGAACGACCCAACGTCATCGGCATCACCGCGGCGATGCTGCGTCCCACGGGGCTCGCGGCGTTCGCGGAGCGGTTCCCGGATCGTGTGTACGACGTCGGGATTGCCGAGCAGCACGCTGTCGCTGCCGCGGCGGGAATGGCCTATGGCGGACTGCACCCGGTGGTCGCGCTGTACGCGACCTTCATGAATCGAGCCTTCGACCAGGCGCTGATGGATGTGGCACTGCACAAGGCGGGCGTCACGTTCGTGTTGGATCGCGCCGGCGTCACGGGTCCCGACGGCCCCAGTCACCACGGCATGTGGGATCTGGCGATGCTGCAGATCATCCCGCACATCCGGATCGCCGCCCCGCGCGACGCGGATCGACTTCGCGAAGCCCTGCGGGAAGCCGTGGCTATCGACGACGCGCCCACAGTGATCCGGTTCCCCAAGGGCGCCGTCGCTGCAGACCTCCCCGCGCTGGAGCGGCTGTCCGACGGGGTCGACGTGCTGGCACGCTCGGAGTCTGAGGATGTGTTGCTCGTCGGCATCGGTCCGTTCGCCCATCTGGCGATGGACGTCGCTCAGCGTCTGCGTGCGCAGGGCATCGGCGCCACGGTGATCGATCCGCGGTGGGTGGTGCCCGTCGCGGAGTCCCTGGTGGAGCTCGCCGCGCGTCACCGCCTGGTGATCACGATGGAAGACGGCATCCGCGTCGGCGGCATCGGCACGAGGATCCGTCAGGTGCTGCGCGAGGCCGGCATCGACACGGCGGTGGACGAGCTGGGTGTGCCCGACGAGTTCATCGATCACGCCACACGCGAGCAGGTGCTGGAGGACGCCGGACTCACGGCGGCGAAGATCGCGCAGGACGTGGTCTCCCAGGTCCTGGGCACCCGAGTGCCGATGGCACGCCCGCACCCGGACGGTGCCCTCTGGACCGGACAGATCGCCACGCAGACGGGCTCGACCGGTATCGTGCGCTGATCAGCGCAGGGTCGGCAGCATCGCGGCCGCGATCGGAGTCGGATCCTCCGCGCGGGCACGCAGCGCTGTCGAAAGCAGGTAGCCGTCGGTCAGAGCATCGCCGGTGACCATCACCCGCAGCAGTTCGATCCCGCATTCGGTGCGCACTCGCTCGCGACAGGCATCGACCACCGCGGGGGAGAGCAGATCGTTGATCGGGAGCGCCGAGCCGGGCAGACTCCGCACGATGTCTCGTAACGCGGCGCTGACGATGTTGCCCGCGCGCTCCTTCACGCTGACCACATCGAGCTCGAACACGCGCAGGTCATGGCCGGTCACGAGCGGCCGCCAGTCGAAGGATGCATGCACGCGGTGCTGCGTGTCATCGGCCCCTGTGAGTTCGCGAACCGGGAGATCGGTCGAGCGGGTGCGAACGTCAATGATGCGGTACCACCACAGCAGGGGAAACGCGCCGTGGCTGCCGGGAGAGAGCACGACGACGTCACCTGCCGACCCCCGACGGGTGCCGACGCGACGGATGATCGGCTTCCCGTTTCGGGTGCGTATCGCGGCAGACCCCTCATCCACCGTCACCAGGAACAGCTTGATCAGTGCAGGGATCACCAAGAGCGTCCCCGCGACGGCAGTCCCCGTCTTCAGGAGGCCGGCCATCCCGCTGCCGGAGAGGAGGCCGTTCAGAGCGTCGAACACGCGGTGTCCTCGAATGTGGGCTGCTGCACAGCACCATCATGTCGGCCGACGCATCATTCGAGATGCAGATCCGGCAGGTGGGACGCAGCGTTCACCCGCGGTTGGGTGAGTGTTCGCCTCACTCGCCGAGCTTCGCCACATCAGCCATCAGCGGCAGGATCGCACGGCGTACGGGCGGCAGTCTGAGCGCCGGCAGGGCCACTGACAGCAGCCGGATCCCATTGTCGATCAGTCGCCGCGTCCGCTCTCGGCCCGGGGACGTGTCCTGCACCCAGGCGAGGGTGAGCGCTAGGTAGATCCGGTACAGCGCCTCCGGTGCGAGCTGAGCGATCTCCGAGGGAAGACGGTCGGACGAGCCCTCGACGGTCTCGCGCAGCAACGCGATCACGCTGTCGCGGGCGGGGCCGGACTCCGAAGACAGCGGGCTGGCGTCGGATCCAGGCGACAGCGCCGCGAGAGCGAACTCGCTGGCGTGATCGCCGAACGGCTCCAACTGATCGAGGCCGGTCTGCAGGAAGGCTTTCAGGCGCGGCGCCAGCTTCGCCTCGCGCGCGAGAAGCGGCGCGAGGACCGCCCGATGGTCGGCCTGGACCTGCACGTAGAGCTCCTGGATCAGGTGGCTCTTGCTGGGGAAGTGGTAGTACGCGCTGCCCACCGACATGCTGAGTTCATCGGCCAGCAGGCGAATGGTGGTCGCGTCGAAGCCGCGCTGGCGGAACGAGGCGATTGCCGCATCGCGAATCGCCGTACGCGTGCGTTCGCTCTTCGGGGTGGACATCAGGGTGCTCCTTCGGGGGTGGACTGACGGATGCCGTAGCGCACAATGTCTCGGTCGAGATGACGGCGGGTGATCTCCCACCCCGCGACGGCGGCTCCCGCCGCGACGATGGCGACCGGGACCGAGCACCCGGGGAAAGCATAGGCGGGGAGTGGCAGCGCGGCGGCACCACCGGCCATGCAGCCCGCGAGTGCACCGGCCGCCACGCGGTGAAGGCCACGGTGCACGGTGCGGTTCAGGGATCGCTGGATCAGAGTGGCGAGGAGGAAACCGACGGCCATGGGGATCGCGCCAAAGATCACGCCGAAGAACGCGAACATGAACAGGTCGACGAGGACGGACGCTCCGTTCATTTCGACAGGGCCGAGGAATGCGCCGATCACCGCACATGCGGCCGGAAGCGCGATCAGAAAGTAGACGAGAGTGCGAACCGACGCGCGCCACAGTGCGGTGTTGGACATCCGGGGGAACACGTCAACGGGATCCACCGGCGTCGTCAGGCGAGCCATCGTTCCCTCCTCTGCGTATCGAACATGTTCAAAATATCACCGTCTCTACGCGCTGGCGTCAGCCGCGAACGCCATATCGGAGAATGGCGCGGTCGATCTTTCGTCGGGTGACCTCCCACGCGAGACCGGCGGCCACAGAGGCGCTGATCGCCACGATGAGGACGACTCCCACCCGGTATGGCCACGGGAAGTAGGCCGAGAGTAGTGTCATCACGGCCAGCGCCACGACCCCGCCGAGTGTGCTGGCGGTCACTCGGTGGACCCAGCGGCGAGGGCAGTGGTCCAACGTGCGCTGGAGCACCGCCGCAAGCAGGAACGCGAACAGCGTGGGAAGGGTGCCGATGAGAGCGGCGACGAATGTGGTGGCAGGCAACGAAGCGATGAGAGTCGTGACATCGTCACCGGTTGAGCTTGCCAGCATGCTATCCATCACGAGGAATCCACAGGACACCAGGACTGTGAAGTAGAGCAGCGCGAGTGCCGAGGCTCGACACAGCGGGGCGGCAGACATGCGCGGGAACACGTCATCGGGTCCCACAGGCGTTAGAGAGTTCATCGGGAGTACTCTAAATCGAACATGTTCAAAAAATAGCGCGAACGGGCCACTGATGCAATGGGCCGCGACTCGGAGCCCTGGACGTCAGTGCGTGAGGGACGAGAGAGTGTCCTCGACGAGCTCCGACACGGCAGGCGCGGCTGCGGCGCGATCCGCCGGAACCAAGCCGATCCGGGTGCGGCGGTCCAGGACGTCGTCGGCGGTAAGTGCACCTTCGGCGCGCACCGCGAACTCGACCTCGGCGCGAAGCACGTCGACCCCCGGGGCGATTATCGCGGAGGAGTTGCCGAGCTGCGCAGAGGAGAGGACGATGCTCGCCTCGGCACCGAATCGCCACCGCAGCTCGGTCGCTGCGGTCTCCGCGGACGGGGCCGTGGCACCGACGAGCGGGAGTGTTGCCGTCGTACTGGGTCCGACAGGGAGCCCGAAGGTGCGGCACGCGAGGTCGACCGCGTCCTCGGCCATGCGCCGGTAGGTGGTGAGCTTCCCGCCGAGCACGTTCACGAAGTCGGAGGGCGAGAGCGTGACGAGGTGGCGTCGCGAGATATCGGCGCTCGACTCCGCCTCACCTGTATCGATCAGGGGTCGGAGGCCGGCGAACGTGCCGCGCACGGACTCGCGAGACAACGGGTTGCGGAGAACCTGGTTGACGGTGGCGACCAGGAAATCGATCTCCGTCTCGGTGGACGCGGGCACCGCGGGGATCGGTCCTGGCGCGTCTTCGTCAGTCAGACCGATGATGACCCGTCCGAGTTGGGAAGGCAGCGCGAAGACGAAGCGACTCAGCGACCCCGGGTGCGGCACCATCACCGCGGCGGTCGGATTCCCGAGCGCCGCCGCATCGACCACGAGGTGGGTGCCGCGGCTGGGTCGCACGTGGATGCTGTCGTCCAGCGCGCCCGCCCACACACCGGTAGCGTTGATCACGGCACGCGCGCGGATCTCGACCCGCTCGCCAGTGAGCTGATCGACGGCTGCAGCACCGTCGCGGTGCAGGCGTTCCGCACGGACACGGGTGAGGATCGTGGCCCCGTGCGCGGCGGCGGTGCGGGCGACGGTGACGACGAGGCGCGCGTCATCGACGAGCTGTCCGTCGGCCCCGAGCACACCGCCCCGCAGCTGGTGGGGTTCCAGCGCCGGGGCGAGTCGACGAGCTGTGCCGGCGCGGATCAACCGTGGGCGTGCGAGCACGCCATGCGGTGTTCCGGCACGCATGCGCAGCAGATCGCCCATCGCCATGCCCACGGCCCCGCCGAATCGCTGGCGCCAGTCCACGGCGGGGCCGAAGGGGATGAGCTGGGGCAGGGAGCGGATCAGGTGCGGTGCGATCCGAGTCATCAACAGGTGCCGCTCGCGCGCGCTCTCCACGGCGGTCGCGAAATCGCCGGTGGCCAGATATCGCAGTCCGCCGTGGACGAGTTTCGAGCTCCAGCGGCTCGTGCCGAAGGCGAGATCCTCTGCCTCGATGAGCACGACGCTCAGCCCCCGCGACGCTGCGTCCAGGGCCACTCCGACGCCCGTGATCCCCGCGCCGACGACGAGAACATCGCATATGCCGTCGGCGGCATGTTCGAGCGCACCGCGGCGCGTCACCGCATCGGGCAGGAAGGAAGCGCTGGCTCGCATCATGGTCGCAGGTGGCCGTCCAGCGCGAATCGCAGCTCGCGCTGCCACGCGTCGGCATCGAGGAGTGCGGTGACAGTCCCGTGCGAGAGGATGGCTGACTGCGTGATCAGCAGCATCATTGCGGCGATCTCCGTCGGTGCTCCGGATCGGATCGATCCATGCTCCTGACTCCGCGAGATCGACTCGGCCAGCCACTCGAGGATGGCGCGCTGGCTGCTGCCGAACCGCTGCAGCGTATAGCGGGTGAAGACCTCCGGCTCCCGCTCCAGGAGCGCCGCATACATCGCGTCCTCGCGGAATCGCGCCGCGAAGGCGAGGACATCGGTGACCAACTCATCCCGGCCGGATGCGGTCGGGAAGTCCGCCAGAAGGATCATCACACGTCGCAGTAGCGTTGCCCGGACCACATCATCTGCGCCTTGCCAACTGCGGTAGACCGTCGGGCGGCTGAATCCCGAGGTCCGCGCGAGCTCCGCGATCGTGAGCCCGCCCACACCCCGCTGTGTGATCAGCGTCTCCGCGGCATCGAGGATCTGGTGCTGCGTGTCGTCCCAGCGCGTCGGTGTCGGATCCAGCAATGGTTGACGTTTTTCCATGATGTGTCACACTGTAACCCGTGAAGCAGAGTCGCGAAACCACCCCGCACGATCCGCAGATGCTGTGGAACGGCTGGGGTGATCCCGAACGGGCCACGACCCTGCCGCTGGCCGTGCGCGCGTTGCTGCCGGCTCTGCTCGGACGAATCCAGCGTCCGGCACCGGGTCCTGAGCTGGCGGATGTCGTCGTTCGGCCCTCGCGACTGACCTCGGCTCAGCGGACGGCGCTGGAGGGCATCGTCGGCGATGACCGTGTCGATGTCAGTGACGAAGCGCGCGTGCGGCACGCCGGCGGGCGGTCCACCCCGGATCTGCTGCGCCGTCGCGATCGGGAACAGGACGTACCCGATGGGGTCGTGCGGCCCGTCGACCACGACCAGGTCGCGCGCGTGCTGCGGGACGCGGCGGATCTCGACATCGCGATCGTGCCGTTCGGCGGCGGAACCAGCGTGGTGGGCGGACTTGACCCGGAGCCGGGTACGCATTCCGCCGTCATCGCGCTGGATCTCGTCTCGCTGAGCGGCTTGATCGCGCTCGATCCGATCAGCGGGGAAGCGACGCTGGGTGCTGGCACCCGGGGGCCCGAGGCGGAGCGGCTGCTCGCCGAGCAGGGATTCGAGCTCGGTCATTACCCCCAGAGCTTCCGCTACGCGAGCATCGGCGGTTTCGCCGCTGCCCGGTCGTCCGGGCAGAACTCGGCAGGCTACGGGCGCTTCGATGCGATGGTGACGGGCCTCAGGGTGGCAACTCCTACGGGTGAGCTCACGTTGGGGCGTGCGCCGGGATCGGCAGCCGGACCGGACCTCGTCCGCGTGTTCCTCGGCTCCGAAGGTGCGTTCGGCGTCATCACTGAGGTACGAGTTCGCGTGCACGTCCGTCCGGCGGAGCGCATCGTCGAGTCCTGGACCTTCCCCGACTTCGCCACGGGTGTCGAAGCTCTGCGCCAGGTGGTGCAGAGCGGCGCTCAGCCCACGGTGATCCGCCTGTCTGACGAGGTCGAAACCGGAGTCAGCCTTGCGCAGGTGGGCAAGATCGGCCGCGTCCTCGCGCGCGGCGCCAGCGCTGTCACCGTGTTCGAGGGCGATGCCAGCGAAGCTCGGCGCGAGAGCGCAGCGGCCGTGTTGTCCGCGGCAGGGGGAACGAGCACGGGCAGAACCAGCGCCCAGGAGTGGATGGACGGCCGTTTCGACGGGCCGTACCTTCGTGACGCGCTGCTCGGTGCCGGGATGTTCTGTGAGACGTTGGAGACTGCGACGACCTGGTCGAACCTCCACCAGCTGCGTGAGGCCGTCACCACCGCGCTTCGGGAGGGGTTCGCCGAGGCCGGAGCGAAGAGCTTCATCATGTGCCATGTCTCGCACGTATACCCCACCGGCGCCTCGCTGTACTTCACCGCACTGGCGGGGGTGCGTGGCGACCAGCTCGCGGCGTGGGAGCCGGTGAAGCGTCGGGTCGGTGATGCCATCATGGCCGCAGGAGGAACCATCACTCACCATCACGCGATCGGGCGCGACCATGCGCCGTGGCTGGTCGATGAGATCGGCGAGACGGGCGTGCGCATCCTGCGCGCGATCAAGCGGGAACTCGATCCTCACGGTGTCCTCAACCCCGGCGTCCTGGTGCCCGACCGTGACTGACTCGGCTCGCCGGGTCGCGGTCCTCGTGAACCCCCACGCGGGCAAGGGGCGAGGTGCCGAGATCGGTGATGCGGCTATCGCCCATCTGCGTGGGCGCGGAGCAGTGGTCGCGGATCGGCGAGGTCAGAGCGCCTCGGAGGCCGCGAGTCTGCTGAGCGAGCTGCTTGCCGACTTACCGGATGCCCTCGTCGTGGTCGGTGGCGATGGGACGCTGTCGGCCCTCGCGGAGTCGCTGGTGAGCGACGGTGCGCCGCCGGTGGTCCTGGTGCCCGCCGGTACCGGGAACGATCTGGCCCGTGCACTGGGGATCCCGCGAGATGCGCCCCAGGCTGCTGCCGAGGCCGCGCTGAGCGGCTCGACGCGGCGTATCGATGTGGGCGCGATCGCCGCAGCCGACGGCGTGCATCTCTTCCTGACGATTGCCGCGCTCGGCTTCGACGCGAAAGTCAGCGAGCGCACGAATCGACTGCGCTATCCGCGCGGTCGAGCTCGCTACTTCCTCGCCATCGCGATCGAGGTGCTTCGGGTGCGTGCGATGCGGTTCCGACTGGGGCTCGACGGCGCGGAGGCGACGGACCGACCCGGCACTCTCATCGCCATCGGAAACACAGCCAGTTACGGCGGGGGGATGCCGATGTGCATCGGAGCCGATCCGAGCGATGGCCTTCTCGATGTGGTGCACGTCGCGCCACTGTCACCGCTGCGACTGATTCTGCTGCTGCCACGCCTTCTGGCGGGAACTCATCTGGACCGGCCTGAGGCACAGCGACAGCGTGCTCGGGTGGTCGAGGTCTCGGCCCCGGATCTGGTGGTCTACGCGGACGGGGAGCGGATCGCCCAGGGCGCGTGTCAGGTCAGCGTGCGACCGGGCGCGCTGACGATGTTGATTCCCGAGGGGGCAGCGTGACGGTGTTTGACGAAGACGTCGTGGTGATCGGCTCCGGCTTCGGTGGCGCAGTGAGCGCGCTGCGCCTGTCGGAGAAGGGATATCGCGTTCGCGTCTATGAAGCTGGCCGTCGTTTCGAGGACGAGGACTTCGCGAAGACCTCGTGGGACGTCCGTCGATACCTCTGGGCGCCGCTGCTGGGCTGCTTCGGAGTCCAGCGAATTCACCGCCTGCCGCACGTGATGGTGCTCGCCGGTGCGGGCGTCGGCGGCGGATCACTCAACTACGCGAACACGCTGTACCAGCCGGGCGACGCCTTCTTCGCAGATCTGCAGTGGCCCGAGGGACATGACTGGCGGGGCGAACTCGAGGCGCATTACGCGACGGCGCGACGCATGCTCGGCGTCGTGGAGCACTATCCGCACACCGGTGTCGTGGAGCAGATCATGGCCGGCGCTGCGGCAGATCTCGGGGTCGGCGACACGTTTCGGCACGCGCCGGTCGGTGTCTTCCTCGGCATGCCGGGGGTTCGGGTTCCGGATCCGTTCTTCGACGGGGAGGGACCAGATCGAACCGGGTGCACGCTGTGCGGGAACTGCATGGTGGGCTGCCGAGTGGGTGCCAAGAACACCCTGATGAAGAACTATCTGGCGCTCGCTGAGCGGCGTGGGGCGACGATCGAAGCGCTGCGAACGGTCGTCGACGTGCGCGAGCATCCGGGCGGCGGCTTCCTGGTGACCACGCAGCGAACCGGAGCGTGGTTCGCCCACGATCGCCGCACGATCCGGGCCGAGCAGGTGGTGCTCTCTGCGGGGACGTGGGGGAGTCAGCAGCTGTTGCATCGCATGCGCGCGTCGGGATCGCTGCCGCGGCTGTCGGGAGCTCTAGGACGGCTCACGCGCACCAACTCCGAAGCGCTCGACGGTGCGGTCACCACTCGCGTGCCGGAGGGAGCGGGTCTCGCTCATGGTGTGGCGATCACCACGTCCTTCCATGTCGATGACCGCACCCATGTGGAGAATGTGCGCTACGGACCCGGATCCAATCTGATGGGGATGCTCGCGACCGTTCTCGTTCCGGGGGATCGTCGGCTGCCGGGGCGCCTCGCGGCGTTTGTCGGAAAGGTGCTGCGCCATCCGATCCGGGGGCTTCGTCTGGCTTCGCTGCATCGCTGGAGCGAGCGCGGGATCATCGCCCTTGTGATGCAGACTGCAGACAACTCGCTTACGCTGTCGCTGCGCCGGCGTTTCGGTCGTTCCGTGCTGACCAGCGAGCAGGGGCACGGTGAGCCGAATCCGTCGTATCTGCCGGAGGCGCATCGTGCGACCGAGGCCATCGCAGCGCAGATCCAGAAGCACACGGGTGTGCGCGCCGAAGCACGCGGCAGTTGGCCGGAGGTGTTCGGCATTCCTCTCACCGCGCACTTTCTCGGCGGCGCGGTGATCTCCTCTTCGTCTGCGGAGGGCGTTGTCGATCCCTATCACCGAGCGTGGGGGCATCCGGGGCTGTCCGTCGTGGACGGTTCGGCGGTGCCCGCGAATCCGGGGGTGAATCCGTCGTTGACCATCACTGCTCTCGCGGAGCGCGCGATGTCATTCTGGCCCCGCAAGGGGGAGGCAGACTCCCGCCCACCGCAGTCTTAGGCTGCGTCCACGGCGACGGTGGAGCGCATCTCCCGGATGAGTTCGTGCTGGACATCGCGAGGGATGCGATCGGAGAACACCGCGCTCAGCTGCAGTGTGCCCGGCGAGGCGAGTCCGGGCACCGGTGCGAGACCGGGCTCTCGGTGATGTGATCGTGGCAGCGCGGTCATGCCTTCGCCGGCGCGCACCGCCATCAGCAGCCCGGTCAGATCGATGCTCTCGCGCACCAGATCGAGCTCGCGCGCTACCGGCGACCGGAGCAGCGTCTCTCGGACCAGACAGGGGGCCGTGAACGCCACGAGCGCATCCGTGCGTGGCTGCGTCGCCGAGGTGAACCAGTCCAGGGATACTGTCCCGATGGCGACACTGTCCGGTCCGAATCGGCCGTAGCCGAGCACGACGTCCGCGGCACGGGCGCGCACGAACTCCTCGAGGTGCACGGTGCGGTGAAATCTCACGGAGAGGCGCTGGCCGGGCGCATGCGCGGCGAGCACGCGCGACACGGTGCGCATCGTGCCGACACCTGCCATGTTCGTGGAGGCGACGACCAGATCTGCATCGATGCGGCCGCGCGCACGATCCAGCGCGTCGTCGTGAGCCGCGATGATCCGGTAGGCATCGGCGACGAGAGATTCGCCGACCGCGGTGAGCGCGATCGTGCGCCCTCGTCGCACCAGCAGCGGGGTGCCGATCTCTCGCTCCAGTCGCCGCAGGTGCCCCGTGACGGCGGGTTGCGACAGGTGCAGAGCCTCGGCGGCGCGCCCCACCCCGGCGAAGGCAGAGACGGCGAGAAGGCTCCGCAGCTCCGGGATGCCGAGTGTGCTCACCGGTCTAGTCTGCCGTCGGCATCCTGCCTCGCGAGCCATCCATCACGAATCGTGATGGAGATTTCCCTCTCGGAGTGATCGCGGCGCACCGTCGAGACATGCTCAGACCTTCGGTGTTTGCCTCTGCCGCCGCGACCGTCGTCCTGTACGCGCTCAATTACGTGCTGAGCGCGATCGCGGTTCGCTCGGTCGCACCGTTCCTCGTGCTGGTGCTGCGGTGGGCCGTCATCGCCATCGTGTTGTGGCTGATGGTGCTGATCCTGCGGATACGGCTTCCACGGGGTCGCGCTCTTCGGGATGCGATCGGTGTGAACGTGCTGACTCAGGGGGCGCAGTTCATCGCGTCGTATTGGGCTCTCGGACATGGCGCCAGCGCCGGAGTGGTGGCGCTGGTGATCGCCATGAATCCTGTGACGACCGCGGTTGCCACCTCACTCATCCTTCGACGCCGGCAGGGTCCGACCGTGTGGTGGGCGGTGATCGTCGGTGCCGTCGCGGTCATGTTCGCCTGCCTCCCGAAGGTCGCAGCCGATCCGCAGGTCGGGCCGGCGCTCGTCGTGGTGGTGCTCGCTCTGCTTGGACTGTCGGTCGGATCGCTCTGGCAGGGCGAGCGCCTGCGCGGAGAGAGTCCGATCGCGCTGAACGCCATCGGCGCGTGCGTGGGGCTGCCTCTGCTTGCGCCGTTTCTGGTTTCAGCACTGCCGGCGATGCCCGCCGACGGGAGTGTCTGGGGGCTGATCGTGGTGATCGGACTGATCGGGGCTGCTGGGACGACGTGCTATTCGTGGCTCGTGCGGGCCGTTGGCGCCGGGGAGGCGTCGATTGTGTTCTCGGTGATTCCCGCGGTGACCGCAGTGGTGGCCTGGATGATGCTCGGCGATGCGGTCACGGTGCCGGTGGTTGTCGGTCTTGTGCTGGGGGCGGTGGCGTGCCTGCTGCGGGTGCTGCCGTCGCGGCGGGGGCATGCGGTGGTGGCG